>JAESTH010000166.1 GCA_016763695.1 Alcanivoracaceae bacterium | reverse complement strand
TTAAACTTTTTCATCATCACCTCAGCCATTTCTGGCATATGCGCAGCACCGTAAAAAATGGCAAATTTCTTGTGGCCTTTTTCAATTTCTCGGCGTAAAACTTTAAGAGCCTTAAGATTTCTGGTACTAACAATTGTTGAGCCCTCTTCGCCTTCTAACGCAGTCATTATGGGGTCCATTTCAATAAACTGTTTGGCGGCAATGATTTTGAGGTCTCGTTCCCTGTTGGATGAAAATAATGCCAGTAGTAAATCAACATCATTAACCGCATTGGGATTTGTCGCCTGCTGTTGCATGCCAACCAACCACATTCTTAAAAACATGGAAAAAAAGGATTCACCTTTTTCGTCCATGCTGTTTTTAAAATCCTCAGGTGAGATATCTGCATGCACAAAATTACTGGGAGAATAATCAACCTCATCTAACTGAAAGGTCAAACCCAGGACATTCTTCATGCCATTTTGAAAAGCGGATAAAAGACTCTTGCCATCTCCAGCATTTTTATCACCAACTCGCGTACCTTCTTCTGCAACCAACTCATACAAAACTACATCATACTTTTTAAATAATCTATTCAGGTTTTGATAATATGACTTATCTGCAATATGTACAGCACTGATCAAATCGACATACATATCATTGGGAATGCCACTAACAGGCACATAGCGGGCGTTGGCAAGCTGCAATGCAATGGGTGTATCATTTCTATCATTTTTTATGCGTAAAAATTCGGTTTTGCTTTTTTCAGAAACTGGGGTGGTTTGTAATTCCTGAGCGGAAATTAAGCTGGAAAACAATAATGATAATAAGACGGCTGATTTCATATGCAAAATATATTGACGATAATCTATTATATTGAGGGCAAAATATGAGAGTTCAAGACGCGCTAGGTATTAAGAGGTGGTATTTTTGCTGGCAGATAAATATAATAAGGCTTTCTCATAACTTAAAGTTAAAACATGAAATCAATAGCCGTTTATTGTTCATCCAGCGATATTATCCACAAAGATTATTTTACCTCAGCACAACAATTGGGTGAAGCCATGGCCAACAATGGTTTTCAGCTGGTTTATGGTGGTGGTATAACGGGGTTAATGGGTGAGGTAGCACGCAGTGTCAAAAATAATGGAGGTAAAACCTTGGGGGTGATTCCAAAAGCGCTTAATTTAGATAAGGTGGTTAATGATATTGATGACGAATTGATCATAACCGATGGCATGCGTGAGAGAAAAGCAATAATGGATGAACGTGCGGATGCTTTTGTCGGTTTGCCAGGTGGTTTTGGTACCTTGGAAGAAATGTTTGAAGTCTTAACCCTCAAACAATTGGGTTATCACAACAAGCCCATCGTATTTTTAAATATCAAAGCTTATTACAACAAGCTATTTGAAATGTTTGAGCATATTTATACTGAAAATTTTGCCAAGGAACAATATCGGGTACTTTATCATGTCAGTGACTCGGTAGAAGATGTGATGGATTATTTGGCCAGCTATCAACCTCCGCAACTACCTGATAAGTGGTTTATTTAGCCAATAAATTTTATTATTTTCTATGAGATAAAGGGGCTGTCACTTTCTTATATGACAGTTGTGTTACAAATATATCATTTTTGTTAAATTACCAGTATTGAATTAAAAAGATCGCTATTAATTTAAGAAACTTGGATGGTATCAGTTAAAATGTCAGCTTTATTATTTAGAGGAAATATGGTGAAAAACATAATTTCAGAGATGTTAGGAAAATCACCTGTGCATCCCATTCAGAGACACATCGAGACTGCGTGTGAATGTGCGTCGCTTTTACCGGCAGTTTTTGAAGCGGCCAATTTAAATGATTGGGATAAAGTCGATTCAATAAATGCAGAAATAAGAAGATTGGAAAATGAAGCGGACAGTCAAAAATTAAAGATTCGATCCAACCTTCCCAAAAGTTTATTTATGCCCGTACCCAGACAGGATTTATTAGAACTGGTTCTGGTTCAGGATAAAATTGCCAATCTTGCCAAGAGTATCTCAGGCATGATAAAGCAAAGAAAAATCCAGATTCCCACAGAAATGTATCAAGATTTTATAGGATTTGTAGAATTATGCATTGATGCAGCCAGATCAGCCAAGAAAAGTGTGCATGAACTGGATGAATTATATGAAACAGGATTTCGCGGAGCCGAAGTTAAACTGGTTCAGGACTTAATTGATAGATTGGATAAAATAGAAACCAAAACAGATGCAAAGCAGGATCTGTTGCAGCAGGCATTGTTTAAAATAGAGAAGGAACTACCACCGATAGATGTGATGTTTTTATACAAGCTTATAGACAAGGTTGGTAGTGTTGCGGATATGTCCGAGCGCGTTGGACGTCGTTTAGAGCTTTTACTAGCGAAATAATTTAAACAGATAATCAGAGGAATTTACAGTGGAATATCAAACTATTTATATCACTCTTGCAGGTGTTTTTGGGCTGTTTATGGCATGGGGAATTGGTGCCAATGATGTGGCAAATGCGATGGCAACCTCAGTTGGGTCAAAGGCGATAACAGTAAAAACAGCCATAATTATTGCGGCAATTTTTGAGTTCAGTGGTGCAATTTTGGCCGGTGGTGAAGTGACCTCTACCATTAGAAAAGGCATAATAGACCCTGCTGCTATTGAAGGTTCACCTGAATTGTTAATTTTTGGCATGCTGGCTTCATTATTAGCTGCGGGAATATGGTTGTTGATCGCTTCGAAAAAAGGCTGGCCTGTTTCTACCACCCATTCAATAGTGGGTGCGGTTGTGGGCTTTGCTGCGGTTGGTATCGGTATGGATGCAGTCAACTGGGGCAAGGTTGGTAGCATTGTCATGAGTTGGGTGGTTTCACCCTTAACTTCAGGAATCATTGCTTTCTTATTGTTTCAAAGTGTACAGGTTTTAATTCTGCGTACAGAAAACCCATTAAAAAAAGCCAAGCAATATGTGCCAATTTATATATTTCTAACTGCTTTCTTTTTAACTTTATTAACCATTAAAAAAGGCCTGAAGCATGTTTCTGATTTTCAGATCAGCTCTAGCGATTCTTATTTATATGCGGTTATTATAGGTGTTCTGATTGCAATTATTGGAGCCATATTTATCTCAAAAATTAAACCAGACCCAAAGAAAGAAAAAGAGTTTCATTTCCACACTGTGGAAAAAGTATTTGCTGTATTAATGGTTGTTACTGCCAGTGGCCTGGCTTTTGCTCATGGTTCTAATGATGTGGCTAATGCTGTAGGCCCTTTGGCGGCCGTGGTTTCTACCGCAAAAAGTGGTATGATTACTGGTGAGTCAACGTTGGATACCTGGATTTTAGTGGTAGGTGGCATAGGGATTGTTATAGGTCTTGCTACCTATGGGCGTAAAGTTATGGTAACGGTTGGAAAGAAAATAACACACTTGACACCTTCAAGAGGTTTTGCAGCAGAATTAGCCGCTTCTATGACAATTGTTGTTGCATCATCAACAGGTATGCCAATTTCTACCACTCATACATTAGTGGGTGCAGTGCTTGGTGTGGGTATGGCAAAGGGTATTAGTGCGATTAACTTAACCGTGGTAAGGGGCATATTCACATCTTGGGTTATTACCATCCCAGCAGGTGCGATCTTGTCTATTGTTTTCTTCTATATTTTGAAAGCCATTTTTACTTAATTAGTGTTTAACCGAGAAAATAGTCGTAGCGAGGAAAAGTCTGGTTTGAGGCAATAATTTTTCATGTTTCGAGAAAAATAGCGTGCTATTTGACGAAAAGCATGGATAATTTTGACCAAATCCAGTTTTTCTGCAGTAGATTATTCTTTCTCGGTCAAGTACCAATTAAATGAATTGAAATGGAAATTGGAGATTTTCCTCCTATTTTCGTTTCACTTTGGTAAGACAAAATAGTGAGAAAATAGTGTAACATATTGTATTACTTGCATAATTAGATGTAAGAGTTAAAATAGCTAAAATATGATTAAAAAATACAACACCAAATCTATATGAATTTTCCGCCAGATCTTATTGAAGAAAGAGTTGCAAGCATAGATCAGGCGTGGGAACTGTTAAATAATAAGCAGCCTCAATTTAACAAAATATATACAACCTGGTATAGTTGGTACAAGGAAATCACCTTAGGGTCTGCAATGCAAGGGGTTGTTTCAGATGCCTTTGTTATTAGTTATGCCCGCATGTCATTGAGAAATGGTTCCCTAAGCATTAATCCCAGAAACTATCACAGTGAACAACACATAGACGAACTCATTCATCGTTTAATCTCTATTTCTCAGATGCCAGGTAGTGACTCAATACCAGCTTATGGCTGGTCATTATTGACGCTGTTTATGAGTAGTCATGATTTGCGTCAATCTGAGCACAGTAGAAATGAAGGCATAATAGGTAACAACGAACAAGCCAGCTATCAGGAAATATCAAGATTAATCAGCCAAATTGATAAACATGCCGTGATACGTCAGGAGCATAAAGAGTTGTTGAAATTAATGATTCATGGCAGTACTTTTGGCGAGGGCAAGGATGTTTCTGGCAATATTTATCAAGGCAATTTGGTTAAATATATACTTGAGGGAGTGGGATATTTTGATAGCATGGATAAAGAGTTGGCATACCTTGCCTGCGATATTGACACCGCAAATGTAGCCATTGATTTATCTAGCTATGCGCAATCAAGTATAGATGTTTATAATGAAATTCAGAATATTTCTAAAAAAGAAATTTCAGCCCAAATGTTTTTTGGTAATCAGCAACAACAATATTTTTTTGAGTCACAAAAATTTAACTCGCAATTGGGAATGCAGGCTTTTGCTCAAGGTAAAAGCAGGAACTCACCAAAAATAAAGAAGATATGTCAGTTAATCGTACAGCTAGATAAAAATATGGCAAATGAGGATGTTGTTGAATATTATCAATCATATATAAATGCTCAATGTATATCCTCATGAGTGAAAAAAGCCACAGCAAACATATATTTATTGTCCGTCACGCGCATGCGAGTTTTGATGGCAGTATTGACTTTGAGCGGCAACTCAATGCCAAGGGTTTAATTGCGGCCAAAAAGACAGCAAATTTCATCCACAACATGTGTAAGGAAAAGGCAATAACCGCAGAGTTGTGTATCAGTTCAGCAGCAACAAGAACCAAACAGACTACGGAAATTATCTGCAAAATAAACAATGTTCATCAATGTAAATACTATCAGGTATTATATTCCACAGTGGTCAGCACATGGTTAGAAAAGATCATAGAAGAGCCGGCAAAAAATATAATCATCGTTGGTCATAATCCAACTTTTAGCCAGATGTTGAATAACCTATGTGGCTATGAGTTATATATGAAGCCAGCAAATTGCGCATTAATAAAGCTTGAAATCAGGCCAGATGGCATTATTTACCCTGCAAGCTTACAAGAATTTTATCACAATGAATAAATACCAGTTTCAGCAGCACCTAAGACAGGCACAGCGCAATGTCAGTTATTATCTACAGAAAATACCCAAAATAACGCGGTATTTATTAATTATTATGTTGGTGATGTTCATTCTCCAACAGTTCATCAACTTATATCCTCTGGTTTTACAGAGTTTGGAAAGTGGTTTTAATCCACTGCAACTGATTAGCTATGCATTTCTGCATGGTAATTTTTCCCATTTGTTTTTCAATGGCTTGGCAATTTGGATGTTTGGTTCACAAATAGAGAACTATTGGGGTGAAAAAAGATACCTCACTTTTGCATTAGTCTGCATAATCGGTGCTGGTATTACTCACATGATATTTGTTAATTCCAATGTTATTGGTATTTCTGGTTTGGTCTTTGGACTATTGTTGGCATACGGCATGATGTGGCCAGATAGGAAAATATTTCTGCTCATGCCACCAGTACCAATCAAGGCCAAATATTTGGTGATGGGCTATGGTGTGTTACTGTTACTCAATATTATCTCACAAAGAAATGATGGCATTGCACATTTTGCGCATTTAGGTGGAGCTCTCAGTGGTTTTTTGTTGATACAATACTGGCGTGGCAAACCACCATTTGATAAAAAGCCAGGAAAGAAAAAAACCAATGCAAAAATTCATCGAGTTAAATAATGTTAGGATTAAATGAAACCACAGTATCAATAAAAAACATCATCAAAGCCAGTAAAAACGTATACAAGTATTTATCGCCTACCCCACTTAGGCATTATAAAATACTCAGTGATATGCTTGGCTGTGAACTGTGGTTAAAGCACGAAAATCATAATCCCACCTGTGCATTCAAAGTGCGAGGGGGTATTAATTTCGTTGCACAACTAACAGATGAGCAAAAACAAGCTGGATTGTACACGGCATCAACAGGTAATCATGGGCAAAGTATTGCTTATGCATCACAACATTTTAATGCCAAAGCCATTATCTATGTTCCTAAAAACGCTAACTCAGGAAAAGTGGCTGCCATGCAAGCCTATGGTGCACAAGTTGTGCATTTTGGTGATAATTTTGATCAGTGTCGAGCAGCAGCTTTACAAGCCGCTAATAAAAACAACGGCATGTTTATCGGTCCAACCGATGAGGCTTTAATTAATGGTGTGGGAAGTTATGGTTTGGAAATCATTAATGATTTACCAGATGTTGACCTCATCATAGTGCCAGTAGGAGCAGGTAGTGGAATTTGTGGCACAGCTATTGTGGCAAAAACCATTAACCCAAAAATCAAAATCATTGGTGTTCAATCAGCTCAAGCCCCTGCACAACAACTTAGTTGGAGAAACGGTGAATTGATAGAAGCACAAAACACCACTATTGCTGAAGGTGTAGCTACTGGAGTCCCTTTTATCAATACTCAAAAAATAATGCGCAAAAATGTTGATGAATTTTTATTGGTTGATGATAAAGATATCATCAAATCAACAGAGATATTGATAAAAAACTCCCATAACTTAATTGAAGAAGCATCAGCAGCAACTTTTGCCGCAGCACAACAAATAAAATCCCAGCTGCAAGGAAAAAAAGTAGTGCTAGTCATCAGTGGAGGAAATATTTCCATGAATAATTTAGGTCAATTATTTGGTGTCCAACCGAGAAAAGAATCATAGCGAGGAAAAGTTTGTTTGAAGCAAAAGATTTTTTTTATTGATGAGAATAATGAAATGTTTGTCCAAATCCATTTTTCCGCAGTAGATTGCTTATTTCTCAGTCGAGCACTATTTAACAAATAAAAAAAGAGCGAAATCGGATTTCGCTCTTCTCTTGTAGATGGTTATGGGAAATAGTATAACCACCTATAGCTCGTTATTTGAACTACTACTAAAAAGTATCTCCAAATATCACATCTTCAATAACACTGGTAACAATGCCGCTGCCAGTAATAGTATTTCCGCCAGCTTTATTATTTGCGCTTGAATTGGGTAGCTGACCATGGCTATTTTGTTTTGAAATGATGCCTGCATTTAAGGTATTGCTGCTGCGATCATATGATTGGGCTTCATAAACGGAGATGAGGTCACCAACAGATAGATCGGCCATAAACTCTAAGGCAGATATTTCCTGATAATCAGCATCTAAATAAGTAGCCCCTGCAAGGTTGCCTATATTGACCTCCATAACAGCTAACTGATCTGTATCCAGATGAGTGACTCGACCCTGTAAAAATAGATCAGTGAGAGTGGTTCCTGGATTGCCATCTCTTGGCGCAGTAAATATGGAATAGGCCCAAACGACACCATTAGTATCCTGATACCCGTAGAAGGCTACAGTCTGTTCCTGATCTATACCATTAATAAATACATCAGAGAAGTCCCATGTCAGTTCATTTTGGTGAACTTCTATGCCCATAATGACAATGACTCCATTTTCTGCACCCGCATCACTTATGGTAATATCCTCAGGAAGAACTGGAGCGGCTGCTGCCACTGCCGTTCCTGGGATAGTGATGGATTCAGCGTCAATTTCATTGTTATTAGCGTTATAGATGCCTTCTACCTGTACTTCAATGCCCACATCTAGGCTTTCAATTGATCCACCATGTATCACGGTGTTTACACTTATATTAACGATGCTGTCATCTACTGTGATCTGTGAATTATCGGTTGCAACTTGAGTAATGAATCCACTAAAAAATACAATTTCAGGAGGGAGATCAGGAGTAAAGAACATGATTTCTGCTTCTATTTCGCCGGATGTATCTGAGACGATACCTGCAACATCAACCAATACGCCAACAACTAAGTCAGCCTGAGTACCCTGAATAAAATCTGTATCAACCGAAACATTAACAATGGCACCATTTGCCAATACAAATTGGCTTTGATCAGCATTGACTGACTCAATTACACCAGATAGACAAACATGCCCTGGAGGGTTACCTGGCCCAGAGGGTTCGGTTACAATAAATTCTGCATTGACGTGACCTGAGTTGCTGTCTCTAAATCCTTCAACTAACACATTCAGACCATTTGCCAGTTCATCTATAGTCACTCCGATGATGACAGTTTCTGGTCCAACATCAACCACTTCATCAGCAATTGAAAACTGCGTATGTTCAGCATTAAGATTGCTTATTTCACCTTCAACTCTGACAAAATCATTGCCTGGTGGTATTTCATCAATAAAGGTAATTTGTATTGCCGTTAGTGATTCTGGTGGTTGATTAGCAGGATCTGCTGCCGTGGCTATTACTTCTATAAGAACGCCATCCAATAAATCAGCTGCAACGCCATTAAAGTACTCGGTAGTATCATTTATTTGTATGGTCAGTCCTTGCAGGCTAAAACTATTAGAGTCAACATTACTGGCTTGACCAAAAAGAACAATTGGAAAGGGTGGAGGAGGAAATGGATCATTATTGTTGATAATGATAAATTCAGCAATCACATCATTGCTATCAGGGGCTTCATAACCATTGATGCTCACATTCATGCCAACTTCCAGATGGGTAGGCCCAAATTCCGAAATAATCTGTGTATCGGCATTGATGTGAACGATAGTGCCAGCAACTGTGATCTGTGACTGATCAGCATTAACTTGCTCAATGTCACCATTAAAGAACACATTATTAGGAGGGTCGACAGGTGGTTCAAAATCTTCATAACAGATGATTGCTAAAGCATTTAATGCATCACCTGTTGTATATTCAGGCTTTGGCTCTAAATCAATGATGACTTTGAGGTCATTCTCCAGGGTTTCATTTCCACATAAAATAATGGTGCCAGCTGGGTTATTGCTGATGTTTATATGCTGAGAGCCAATATCAAGGCCATCAACAGATAGATTGGCGATGTCTCCAGTGATTAACCAATAGGGTGAACCTTCAGCTAAAAAATCAAGGCGGGTGACCTTGACATTGCCATCTTCAGTTTCCATACCACTGGCAGCAACAATGTCTCCAACCTGTATTTGACTGATGTCATCAATCCCCTGAATAACGGTATCGGCATCAATCACCAGCTCTACAAATAAAGCCTGAAAATGAGTTCCGTCATTTATAGTGACAGGGCCAATTACTGAGTTAAGTAAATTAATATCCGATAATACCCCGCCATTATTTGCAGAACCATCTTCAGTATAATTTATTCTTGCTTTAAAACCAGGAACCGTTCTTCCTAAAAAGCCAGTGCCGAATTGCTCCGCAGCTTTATTGTTACTACTTTGTATACTTCGTCTATCTATGGTTAATGATGTGTTTTCATCAATCTGTAAGTTTCTTACATCGTCAATTACAATCGTATCTGCAGCAGGAGTGACAGCACTGCAATCAAGCGAGAAAATAATTAAGCATATCAGTAATGATATATAGTTATATTTTTTCATGTTTTCCTCTCATTAGTTTCTTTTTCTGAGTTTGTGTAATCCTGGTAATAATATATTCCAAGACCTAACCTATCCAATTTATTCTCACTGCAATCAGTTGATTCCTGATGAGATAAAGCGCCAATAAAGTTGTCAACTTCATCAGCTAATTTTTGTGATCGCTCGCGTATAAATGTGTGTATTAGTGGTAAATGTTTTTTGGGTACTTGTCTTTGTTGTACAATTCTTTGAAAATATAAATCATCATCTTCAGCCTTAATATTGTGATTAATGGTATTGATTAAGTCACTGACACTCATTGCCATAATGTCAATTGCCTGTTCTTCTGATTTATTACTACTGCTTATGTAATGGGTTCTTAATAATTTAACTTGATCATTTGCAGTTTTTTCAACAGCCTTGTGTTCAATCAGATCATCCAGAATAGAACGAATTGTCGCTCCTCCACTATAATTTTCTACCAAATTTTCAAAAGAGATATTTATCTGATTGTTGCTGTCTGAGTTAATAGGAATAATTTTTGCCTGACCATCCTGTAGATAGTTCTTATCAGTTAACCAGCCGGTTAATACACGTGAAGCACGGTGAAACTGTTCGGGCTTAACATCCATTAATGCCACATCATTATCAATCAAGTTTTTAACATCAATCCAGGTTAATCCTGTTATGACAGCAACTCGGGACTTATTGGCTTTTTTATTGTTTATACCAAATTCTTTGTGGGCAATATCAACATAACACCATTTTAAAACCTCGGCAGTTGCTTTGTATGAAATACCATGGCGCAACAAAATTCTGACCAGCGGTTTAAAAATCCGTATTAATAATTGTGTGAGTTTCTCTCTAATATCTATCATAGCTCTATATTTTCATGATTTTTCTAAAATATTTTAGAATTTTCATAAATATTAGCGATTTTGTGATTATCTGTCAACTAAGAAATGCTATATTGAGTATATTTTCTAAATTATTTTAGAAAATATGTGCGAGAGCTCACATTCTTCCTCCATAGTCATAATAATAAACAACAAAATTTTATAATGCGATAGATATAAGAGAAAAAAGTGCCCCAGAGAGATAGCTGTCGAATTTAATAATGAATCCCCTTCATTAGTTTGACCAATATTTTTACATCTCTTATAATTATGTCAAATAATTAAGGTGTAACTATGTCTAATAAAATCTATCCCGTTTCAAAACAAACAGCTGCTCATGCAAAAGTCAATACAGATTCATATCAACAACTCTATAAACAATCGATAGAATCCAGAGAGTCAAATGCACAATATTGGAAACAGCAGGCCTCTAGACTGGATTGGATAAAACCATTTACCAAAATCAGACACACACATTGGAGCAAGGAAGAAGTGGAGATTAAATGGTTTGAAGATGGTGTGATAAATGTCAGTGAAAATTGTATAGACAGACATCTACATAATAAAGCGCAGCAAACGGCCATTATTTGGGAAGGAGATGACCCACAACAATCTTTACAG
>JAESTH010000165.1 GCA_016763695.1 Alcanivoracaceae bacterium | reverse complement strand
GCTACCGATGTGCAAGAACAGGCGATTGCAAAGGCCATTGAACAAGACAATAAATTGATTTTTGATTTAAGCAATGATCTGATGTTACGGGTCAGTTATTTATGCATAAGTAACAATGAAGGCCTGCTATTATTCAATATGCATCATATAGCTTCAGATGGCTGGTCCATGGGCATATTAATAGATGAATTTGTTAAACTTTATAGCTCAAATCTAAAAGGCAAAGCAAATCCGTTAGCACCATTAACGATTCAATATGCTGATTATGCTCATTGGCAACGTAACTGGCTCAGTGGTGAAGTACTTGAGTCACAATTAACATACTGGGACGGACAACTAGCCAATTTACCACAAGTGCATAACTTACCATTAGACTTTGAGCGACCTGCTTTTCAAACATTTAATGGCGCACAGCATCATTTTACAATAGACAATAATACCTCCAAGCAACTTAAATCCATCGCTCTTGAACATCAGAGCACCCTGTTTATGCTGATTCATGCTGCTTTCTCCATTTTACTATCTCGTTATTCAAACAGTACTGACATAGTCATTGGCACACCTGTGGCGAATCGGCTACAGAAAGAACTGGAAGGGCTGATTGGCTTCTTTGTTAACACCTTGATTCTACGTGCTGATTGTAGCAAAAACTCATCATTCCTTGAGTTTTTAAAACAAGTAAGAAATACTAACCTCGATGCCCAATCTAATCAGGATGTGCCTTTTGAACATCTGGTCGATCGTTTAAACCCCCCTCGCAGTACCAGCCACAATGCCTTGTTTCAAATCATGCTGAGCATGGATACCAATGAAGAATATGAATTGGTATTACCAAATGTGAATTTATCAATACAATCCAGACAACAAGTCACAGCAAAATTTGATTTAAGTTTAAATGTTGTTGATGAAAATGAATTAGTCTTTAATTTTGAATACAACACCGATTTATTTAATGCCCAAACCATAGAACGCTTAGCCGCAGGTTTGCAAAGTTTGTTAAAAGGCATTGCCAGGGATGTGACACAAAAAATTAATCAACTACCACTACTGAGTGATAAAGAAAGCCTCTATTTACTAGAGACACTTAATGATACACAAGTGGATCATCCTACTGACCTTTGTATTCATGAACTATTCGAAGCGCAGGTACTAAAAACCCCAAACCATACAGCTGTGGTATGCAAAGATCAGTCCCTCAGTTATAGTGAATTAAATAAACAGGCCAACCAGCTGGCTCGCCATTTAATCAGTCAAGGCGTTAAAGCAGATGATTTTGTTGGACTTTGTGTTGAACGTTCTCTGGAAATGATGATAGGTCTATTGGCTATTTTAAAAGCTGGCGGGGCTTACCTGCCACTTGATCCGAGTTACCCCAAAGACCGCTTAACCCATATGCTGGAGGATTCTCAAGTACAATTGCTGTTAACACAACAACATCTACTTAAAGAACTCAGCTTCGATAAACAACAAATCATCTGTATCGATGAGCCTGTGGTATTGAGTGATTATTCGACTGTCAATATCAATAAAAAATCAATTGGTCTGGATTCAAGCAAACTAGCCTATATCATCTATACCTCTGGTTCTACAGGTCAACCCAAAGGTGCAGCGGTTGAACACAGAAATGAAACCAACCTGCTTTATTGGTATTGTAAAAAATATAATTTAAATAGTGATGATAAAGTGTTAATACTCAGTGCCATTGGCTTTGATTTAACCCAAAAGAACCTTTTTGCACCCTTAATAAGTGGCGCCTCAGTTCAGTTTGCGACTTCCCGATTTTATGATGTTAATAAAATCTGTCACTTCATTGAAGAGAACAAAATAACCCTGACCAATTGTGCCCCCAGTGTTTTTTATCCTCTGGTCGAACATCAGCAGAACAGAGCAAAACTATCCAGCTTAAGGTGTGTCTTATTTGGCGGAGAGGCCATTGCCTTTGATCGCTTGAGTGCCTGGCTCAATAATGCTGCTACTGACTTACAGTTGATCAATATGTATGGACCAACAGAATGTACCGATATATCCTGTGCCTATCAAATACCCATTAAGGAAAACAACAACACGGCACCTATTGGTAGAGCCAATGATAACGTCCAATTATACGTGTTAAATGAACAACAACAATTGTCGCCCTTTGGCGTAGCAGGTGAACTATGTGTTGGTGGATTAGGGGTTTCCAGAGGCTATCTCAACCAGGGGCAACTCACCGCTGAAAAATTCATCCCCCATCCTTTTTCAGACAGCAACAATGCAAAAATATACCGTACAGGAGATTTAGTCAAATGGACAAAAGATGCTCAAGAGATACCTCAGCTTGAATTTATTGGTCGAATAGATAGCCAAATAAAAATACGTGGTTTTCGAGTAGAGCTGGGTGAAATAGAGTCACTATTAAACACCCATAAAGACATCAGTCAGTCAGTAGTGATCTATGATAATAATAAAGGCCAACTACATGCCTATATTGTCGTTCACAATCAAGACAGTAGGGAATTGACTCTCATAAAAGCATTTCTGAAGAAAAAGCTCCCTGAGTATATGCTTCCTCATGACTTTATTATAGTTGATAAACTGCCTTTAAATACACATGGCAAAATTGATAAAAGCGCATTATCAGAGTTAAAAGGTAGCGTTTTAAAAACGCTGGATTCAACCCAACAATATATCAAACCAAGGGGAGAAATCCAAATCGCCCTGACTGGGATCTGGTCACAATTGTTAAATATCCCTGAGAGCGAAATCAGTGTCGATGCCAACTTCTTTGAACTCGGTGGACATTCATTATTAACTATTCGTTTAATCGCTGAATTACGTACAGTCTTTGATTGTGAGTTATCAGTACGAGATATTTTTGAGACTCCACAACTATCACAATTCGCTCAACAAATCATTCAGTCCAATTCAACTGCCAGAGCACCAATTACCGCAATTAAAAGAGAAAATAGGCAACTTACTCCATCATATGCACAACAACGTCTGTGGTTTATCAACCAACTAGATGGTGGTAGTACTCACTATAATACTCCTGGTATCATCGAAGTAAAAGGTGATTTTAAAGTAGAAGCAGCTCAGTCAGCCTTCGCCCAAATAATCGATCGTCATGAAACCTTACGTACTGTCTTTATTGACAGCAATAATGGTCCTTTACAAATTATTAGTGAAGAATTCGAGTTTGAAATAAATCAAGTTGATCTAAGTGAATTAGCTACCGATGTGCAAGAACAGGCGATTGCAAAGGCCATTGAACAAGACAATAAATTGATTTTTGATTTAAGCAATGATCTGATGTTACGGGTTAGTTATTTATGCATAAGTAACAATAAAGGCCTGCTATTATTCAATATGCATCCTGTTAGCACTGCTGGCCTTTGTCCTGTCTATAATATTCCGCAGGTAACTTTTCCCCTCGCCACAGTGTAATGCTGTGGCTTTCGCCCCTAGTTGAGTTCCGCTAGGGGCTTCTTTTTGGGGTCGGGCGACTGGTAGGGGCTACCTACGCGG
>JAESTH010000164.1 GCA_016763695.1 Alcanivoracaceae bacterium | reverse complement strand
ATTTTCAATAGTTTAAATTGCGAATGATGAATACCCAAATTTTTGGCCAATAAAAAGTGCGGGCCTATATCAGGGATATCAAACTCATCACCTATTATTTTAAAACCCGCCCGTTTATAAAACTTAACGGCATTTAGTCGTGCATTACACCAAATAATATCACCCTTATTTTTTATGGCATGATTAATACAAGTATCCAATAATTGCGAACCAATATTTTGTCCCTGAAAAACACTCAACACAGCCATACCCCGAACTCTCCAGGACTGCCTTAAGCAAAAATCAGGATGTGACTCTTTATAGACGGAAGCACAACCTATAACCTGATTATTAAATTTTACAGCAAAATGCACCGTGTGTTTATAGGCATCCTCAGGATAATAACAACTGGAACGTGGTTGACCCGCACGCAATACTTGATGCCTGGTATCAATCACCACTTCCAAAATTACTTGTTCAATTAATATTTCAGTCACTACTTGCTTCTGCTGTTGCATCATGAGGATGCAGGCTTTCGTGGTGGTGAACCCTTAACCAAAACCCGTCAATGTTATCTTGTTGTTCAAGCACATGTTTGATCCTTCTGGCTGCATCTTCACAAAACAACAAATTCTGACCATTTAATCTGGCAAACTCACGCTCATCCTCTCGTTTAACGGCAGTTTGCACCACCGTTTGTAAAGTTTTCTCAACAATATCAATATACTTGATTAAAGGCACCTGAGTACAATCTGTTTTCAGAATGGTCCGAATATGCGCTGTAGAACGTTGCGCATGCGGCGTTGCATTGATACCTTGCTCACTACCAATCCATTCCATTATTTTGTCAAAATCCAAATCATCCTCTGAAAAAGATTGCTTGAAATTTTGTTGTATTAAACTTCTGGCTAACGCTGCAGAACAGGGACAAGTGCTAGAATATGTAACACTAAAGTCCAACTCAATGTGCTTGATTTGATCCGCTTCTCTTACCATTAGCAAGGTCACAGGATAACTGCGCCAGCCAGAATTATCACTAACCAGTGCCTTTCGCCTGATCAAGGCATCGAAATCCACCTCTATCAAGGCATTATTGCTTATGCCTTTGTGACTATCCAGAAAAGCCTGGGTCAAACGTGACAGAGTGGTAAAATCAATCGATTCATGACTGAATACCTCATCACATGCCAAATATAATCTGGACATATGAATACCACGTAAACTTTTATCATCTAAACTGACTTCAGCCCGAACTCTGGCAATTGTTGGCGGCATGTCAGTATCAGCATTAATACACAAAGGCATTTCGATTTCTGACATACCAACCCATTGTAAGGTACCTGCAACTTTAGCTTTTACATCTGCAGCAACATCTGGAAGAGTGCAGAAATTTTGACGTGTTTTATCTAACAAAGGTGTAATTCCTGAGAAATATATACAAATATATGGTCATTACTATTGACCTCAAGCCTACATTATAAAAGATAAAAAAACAAATATTTATAAATCAACCCACAATTTGTCGTTTTATTAGAAAAAATGGCTTTTAACCGTGGTAAAATGGTAAACGTGATACATTTCACATTTTAAAAATAACTTTATTAAGTTAAGGTTCAAAAGTTATTGGTTATGATGAACGCTCGAAATTGTATAAAAAAGGTGTTGCTGTTTAACATGATTTTTTAAACAGCATTAATTAAGGTGAGTATTATGAAAAAATTTGGACATTATGAAGTCACAGCAGAACTGGGACGCGGTGGTATGGGAGTGGTCTACCAAGGTTGGGAACCTTCTTTAAACCGAAAAGTTGCCATTAAAGCACTGGGTGAACATTTATTGAATGACGAAGATCTGGTCGAGCGCTTTACCCGGGAAGCCAAAGCAACCGCAGCACTCAACGATCCAAATGTTATCCAGATCTATTATATTGGTAAAGAACAGGGGCAACCCTTCTTCGCTATGGAATATATAGAAGGACAATCACTGGATGATATCCTCAAAGGTGGCAACTCACTGTCTGTCAAACACGCAAAAAATATTCTCAAACAAGCCTGTTTGGGTTTAGCTGCTGCTCATAAAATTGATTTGGTGCATAGGGATATTAAACCTGCAAACATCATGTTAAGTACCGATGGCACCTTGAAAATAGTTGATTTTGGGATTGCCAGAACCAGAGAATATGGCGACAAACTAACCAATACAGGAGAGTTTGTTGGCACTCCTGGCTACCTCTCACCTGAAGTCTGTATCGGTAAAGAAGTCGATCAGCGTTCCGATATTTTTTCACTAGGCATCGTCTTTTATGAAATGCTTGCAGGTAAAGTTCCTTTCGAAAATGATAGCCCCTTAGGCCTAATGCTGGAAGTGGTGCAGTCAAAAATACCTGATATTCGTGAACTTAACAAAAAAGTTGATAAAAAAACATCCTATATTTTAAACAAAATGATTGCGAAATCACCTGATGAAAGATATCAGACATGCAATGATATCATCAAAGATTTGGGTAGTGTGGTAGAAAATGAAAACATAGCAACAATCAAGGACAATGCCAAAACGGTTAAAGTCACAGTCGTTCAACCCAAAATTTCCGAACAAATTACCTTACCCAGTGCCGCTGCTGTTACTGCAAATAATTTAATGGTACAACAAAAACCGAAAGGGGATAAAAAATGGCTGGTTGCAGCCACCCTATTCGCGGTTATAGGAGCCGCAGCTTTTGGATATTATAATGGCTATTTGCCAATTCCAAAAAGTGGTGGAGACAAACAAATCAGCACCATTGCAGATGGTAATGCTATGCAGGCTGGTGGTGTCGGTGATTCTACCCTTATTGAAACTAAAGAACAAAACAATGACACAAATGCCGATGAACCTAGTTTAATAGCAAATGAAAAAAACAGTAAAACAGAAAAGCCAGATGAATTGTTAGCGTCTTTAGACAACAATGACACAAATACAGGCACAAGCAAATCTACCGCCGATTCTACAGAAACGGGTCAAATGCAGCCAGAGCAAACAGCTACAGGCATCCCTTCCACTTCATCTAGCAACATTGAGCTCCCAGAACAGGCTGATCAAAATACCATTGCCGATAATACGGTTATAGAAAACACACATATCGCTGAGAGTAAAAACCAGCTGCCAACTATTGCAACTGGGTCAAGCCAAATTATCGCTCAAAGCATCAAAAAAGAACCTCTAATAGTTATACCTCCACCTGTCGCATTAAATAAAGGTGTGGTGGTTATTGCCTTTGGCGACCCAGCCATTGCCAACCCTGTTGAAAAAATTATTGAAGGCGAATTAAAACAACAGGGCATAAAAGTCATGAACGAACAGTTTATCCCAGGTATGCGCCAACTCATGAATAATGGCCTAGATCTGGCCGAACTAAAGCGGTTAATTGAAAAAAATGGCGGTCAAGTCATGGTTATTGCCAATGTTAATTACATTGGTTCTCAAGAGTTGCAATATGCAGGACGATATAGTGAACTCATCAGCGCACAACTGGATGTTGACACTTATGACATCAAAACTGGTGACAGCATAGGCAACGGTTTTGGAACGAAAATAAATTACACTTCACTCAATGCCACCGATCAGGCCTCTGATGCCGTGATGCAGTTTACCGATAGACTGGCGTCGAGTTTAAAGAATAAAATATAATTAGTGCTCAATTAAGTACTAATTAAAAAACGATGGTCTTATTACCGTGAATAAAGACTCTGTCGTTTAGCACTAAAGCCAGGGCACGAGATAACACTGACTTTTCTACATCTCTGCCTGCTTTTTGCATGTCCCGCCAATCGAAACGATGATTAACAGGAATAATGTTTTGTGCTATGATCGGCCCTTCATCCAAATCGCTGGTGACAAAGTGTGCAGTAGCACCAATGATTTTCACACCACGATCAAAGGCCTGTTTGTAAGGATTGGCTCCAATAAAAGCAGGCAGAAATGAATGGTGAATATTAATAATTTGCTGAGGGTAACTATCAACAAAATCAGCAGTAAGTATACGCATATACTTCGCCAAAACAATATAATCAAATTGATACTCATTGATGACCTTCATCACTTTTTTTTCGTGCTTTTGGCGCGTTAGGTTCTGTGCTGAGACATGATGAAAAGGAATGTCGAAACGCTCAACCAATTGCTGTAAATTTTTATGATTACCTATAACTGCCTGAATATCTGCATCAAACTCACCAGCAGCATGGCGAATCAAAATATCCCCCAATGCATGTGATTCCTTGGTTACCAGCAACACAATTTTTCTCTTTTTTGCAATAATCACCTGTAGATGAGCGGTAGCGGGAATAACCGCCAACAAAGACTGCTCTAACTCATCTCCACTAAAATCACCACTGACCACAGTGCGCATAAAAAACCGACCACAGTCCTTTTCCACAAACTCCTGATTACTGTCAATATTCAGATCTCTTTCAAAAAATATTTTCGAAACCTTATAAATCAGACCTTTGGCATCTTCACAATCTATCAATATACGCACTGTATTTTGTGTTTTCTTGATTTTAGTATTTCCCATTTTAATGATCGTTGCATAAACAATAATCAAGCATTATAGTTGCTGACTCATGTATTTCATAGCAATGTCGCTTGTAAGTTAAATTACGATTATTATTTAATATAAATGTTTATATTTTTACTAAACTCAGCAATTACATTTATAATATCACTATTCTTAAACATGAAAATCTATATGAATAATCACGACTTATTTGATAAAGCACAAAAATTCATTCCAGGTGGAGTCAATTCTCCAGTTCGCGCCTTTAAAGGCGTTGGTGGCGAACCTTTATTTATCAAAAAGGCCTCTGGCCCGTATATATATGATGTCGATGATAAAGAGTACATAGATTATATTGGCTCTTGGGGACCAATGATTGCAGGACACTGTAATAAAAAAGTATTAAAAGCTGTACATAAAGCCGTAGATAACGGCATGAGTTTTGGCACACCTGTAGAACAGGAGGTCACAGTTGCCGAAAAAATGTGCACTCTTATTCCCTCAATGGATCTGGTCAGGATGGTCAATTCTGGTACCGAAGCAACCATGAGTGCCATACGCCTGGCACGAGGATTTACCAACCGCAATAAAATTATAAAATTTGAAGGCTGTTATCATGGCCATGCAGACTCCTTTTTAGTTAAAGCTGGCAGTGGCGTATTAACTTTAGGCATCCCTGGTTCACCTGGTGTACCGGCAGCAGTCGCCGATCTCACCCTAACCGTTCCATATAATGATTTAGAAGCACTGGATCAAGTCATGCAACAACATGGTGATGATGTCGCAGCTATTATTGTAGAACCAATTGCTGGTAATATGAATATGATCTTACCTGTAAACGGTTACTTGCAGGGCATGCGTGATTTGTGTGACAAATATGGCTCCATACTCATCTTTGATGAGGTCATGACTGGCTTTAGAGTGGCTTTGGGTGGCGCACAGCAATTGTACGGAATCACTCCCGATTTATCAACCTTCGGAAAAGTAATAGGTGGCGGCTTACCCGTTGGTGCTTTTGGTGGCAGAAAAGACATCATGTCATATATTGCACCTTTAGGTCCTGTTTATCAAGCAGGGACATTATCTGGCAATCCTGTGGCAATGACGGCAGGCTCCGTCATGTTAGACATTGTTGCAAAAGAAGGCTTTTATACCGAGTTAGGTGCCAAAACAGCCAGCCTAGTCACGGGGCTTAATGAAGTTGCAGCAGCCAACAATATTCCATTTCACACCGTCAATGTAGGCGGCATGTTTGGTATGTTTTTTACTGCTCAGGAAAATATCAATAACTTTGATGACCTATCAGCCTGTAACGAAGAGTATTTTAAAAAATTCTTCCACAGCATGTTAGACCATGGGGTTTATCTTGCTCCTTCTGCTTTTGAAGCAGGATTTGTCTCCTCTACCCATGATGAAGTGACGCTCAGCAAGACCTTAAAAGCAGCAGCTATTGCCTTTTCCGAGTTGAGTATGTAAGTTTTATGGAATCCTCCTGGTTACAAACCATACTAGACTGGGTACAACTTCACCCACAAACCACAGGCCTGATGATATTTATGGTGGCACTGGGAGAATCACTATTACTGGTGGGCATTTTATTACCTGGAGCTGCAATTCTTGTTGGCTTAGGCACACTCATAGGCCTGGGAGTACTTGATTTAAAAGTGGCATGGATTTCAGCATCACTTGGCGCCCTTACTGGTGATGGTATTAGCTTCTGGATTGGCTATCACTATAAACAAAGGCTACTGAAAATATGGCCTATTTATAAATTTCCAAAACTTATTGCACAAGGACAAACATTCTTTAGCAAATGGGGAACACTCAGCGTCTTTGTTGGCCGATTTGTTGGTTTAGTGCGGCCCATTATTCCTGCTATTGCAGGTATGATGAAAATGCCCATAAAAAAATATCTCATCATCAGTACAGTGGCAAGTATCCTGTGGTCACCTTTTTATTTATTACCTGGGATGTTATTCGGGAGTGCCATGGGCTCAATGGCGAAAGTTGCTGGAAAATTGGCAATACTGTTATTCATATTAATCCTCACTATTGCCTTCTTTTATTGGCTCATTCAGATACTTTATGGATTTTTGTTACCCAGAGCGCACAGGCTGCTCAGCAGAGCATTAATTTGGTCACAAGAACACCCAACTTTAGGCAAAATAACCGCTGGTTTAATAGACCCTCGCAAACCAGAGAAAGGCTCTCTGGCCTTTATGGCAACCTTTATTATTGCCTTAAGCATCGCCTCTCTATTTGTTATTTTAAATAGTCAGACAATCAACAACTGGTCGCTGCAAATCAATGAATTTATGCTGGCTTTTCACACCGACTGGACCAAACCTGCGATGCTCTTTGTACTGGCATTAACTCACGATTTAACCATACTCATACCTGCCATTATTGTGCTTTTATGGCTGATTCGACGCAAAAGAAAAGTGGCCGCTTGGCACTGGATATTTATTGTTGTAATCGGTTATATTCTATCCGTGTTTATACACTATTTTTCAGCAAAACAAAGCCATGCATGGTTTGGCTTTCATCACCTTTCCTGGTTTGTTGCGGTTATTTCATACTGGGCTGCATTTATCTCAGGAACATTACCTCACAAAATGCGCTCCTGGCCTTATACCTTGGCAACCGTTCTTATCTCCATGGTTGCTTTTACTCAGTTGTTTTTTATGCAAATGAGCCTGGGAGTGGTCTTGATTTCGGTATTTGCTGCCATATTTCTATCTACGGTGGTTGCTATCGCCTTTAGAATGCGGGTCAGAAAACAGTTGCTTGGCTGGCCTGTTTCCAGCCTGTTTTTTAGCACTCAAGGCGTGATGATTTTACTTGTTTTAATTTTTTTCTCGCAACAAATACAAAAAGAAAAAATAATTGAAGTCGCAGAAATAACCGAAAAACAGTGGTTAGCCACTCCGCTTAAGGAGCGACAGGATTGGCTCAATCGCTCAAAACAGGCTTTTAAAATACATTTTCATGGAAATATCGAAAGTTTCGGCTCCCACCTACAAAAACACGGCTACAATAGCAGAAAACCACAGGCCTGGACTGATGTTTGGCAAGCATTACGCAGCGATGAAAAAAGTGTGGATATTGCCATAATCCCAACCACAAATGATGGTAGAATTGAGTCTATTATATTTTCCAAAAAAATTGGTGATACACTGTTAGCATTGCATTTGTGGAAAGAACCATTGAAAATAGCAGCATCAACCGAAGCCGTTTACTCGGGTTATGTTAGTAAACATAAAATTGCACAAAGATGGGGGTTAACCTTTTGGAAAAGTCGTAAAGATGAAACCGCCCAGGATGATTTTATGGATGTTATTTATAATAATAATCACATGAGCGCAAAAACAATTGAGCAGCAGATATTTTTAGGCATACAACCATGATAGATGAACTGATAAAGTATTTTCAACACCTTTCAACTTTTGGCCAGGTTGCCATTATTCTTAACCTGCTGTTTTTCTTCTTAGCTGGTGTCATCTTTCGTTATATTGTTATACCAACTGATGATGAAACCGCAAACAAAAGACGCATACGCTGGTTGCGTTATTTAAACCTGTTGTTATTAATTATTTATGTTATAGATGGTTTAATCAATGGTCATCAGAACAGTAACAAATGGCTGTTACAGGTTTCTCAAACTGGACTTGTTCTACTTATTTCCTATTTATTTATCCAGTTTTCTCATGCCTGGGCACTGCAACATTATGGCAAGGAAAAAACCATAGACGGTGAAGATATCAGTTCCCGCACCTATAAATCTGAAATGATGCACCTGATAATAATCGGCATTACCATCATTGCTGCACTGTTACTACTGGTCAACATCTGGCACGTCACCAACTGGCTACAGGCCACTGGTGTGCTTGGTGGATTATTAGTTATTCTATTTGCCACCAAAGATGCCTGGGCTGTTGATAGCGCCCATGGTCTGATATTGCTCTACAATCACGATCTGGAGCCGGGTGTCATTTGCCGTATTCCCGAGTACAATATATTAGCAGTTATACGCAAAATTTCCCTGACTCAAACCACCTTTCGAGATTTGGTTCAAAAACACAAAATCGTCATTCCCAACTCAAAATTGCGCACCACCAAAATAGAAATCCTTAATCGTTCGGGCAGCACCAGCTGGAATGATTACATAGAATATAAAATTGGTTACGGCACAACATCAAAGCAGGTAGAAAAATTCTTCGAAAAAGTCTGGCAACAGGCCTGTGCCAAAGATAATGCTCTGGATATTGATAAAAAACCCAAAATATCCCTAATTGAAGCAGGCGACCACGCCATCCTCTGGCGCATACATTATCATTTGGAAAATATCTACCGCCTAAAGTCTGTCCAATTTTGCATCAATCGAGCGGCTTTTGATTTGCAGGAAGAATTTGGCTTGTCTTTGTCTACCCCTATTACCCATCAGGCTGTTGCTGATATTGTGGTTGCTGAAGATAAAAATATTGAAGAAATTATTTAATTTGGGGTAGAGACAAGGCATGCCTTGTCTCTACGGTGTGTGTTTTAAAATAATAAACAATAAAAAATCATTTATATCTACCCTTCTTTGCTTTATTATAGTTTTAAATCAATAGGAAAAATATATGCTGAATTTAACATCATTTCTGGACAACAGTGCCTATAAGTATGCCAATAAGCCTGCATTTACTTTTATGGACACAACTTTAACCTTTGCACAAGTCCATGCAGCAGCTAATCAAGTTGCCAATGGTTTAATTGCTCAGGGCATTAAAAAAGGCGACAAAGTGGCTTTAAGTTGTTTGAATTTACCCTATTTTCCTATCATTTATTTTGGCATTTTAAAAATGGGTGCGGTGGTTGTGCCTTTAAGTGTGTTGTTGAAGCAAGATGAAATTCAATTTCATCTAGAAAACAGTCATGCTACAGCCTATTTTTGTTTTGAAGGTAACGCAGATTTACCAATGGGGCAAATGGGCTTTGCTGCTTTCAATAAAGCAACAAGATGTACACATTTTTTCCATATTATGGGTAAGCCAACTGACCCGTCACCATTTGCAGGGGTAAAAACATTAGGTGCTTTGATGAATGGCATGTCAGCTAACTTTGATACCTTATCAACATCCGCAGAAGATACCGCAATTATTGTTTATACATCAGGAACCACAGGGCAACCCAAAGGTGCTGAATTAACCCATTGTAACCTTGTCATGAATGCAATGGTCTGCCAGGAATTCATTCACATACGAGCAGATGATACACAACTGGTGGTTTTGCCCTTATCTCATATTTTTGCCATGACTGTACAAATGAACATTGGTATTTATCAAGGTTGCCACAGTATCTTATTACCTCGTTTTGATGCCAATGATGCCTATGCATTGATGGTGAAACACAAGGTCTCGGTTTTTGCTGGTGTGCCAACCATGTATTGGGGTTTAATTAATAATATTGATAAAACATCCGATATCTCCAAAATTACTGAAAATCTACGTATTACTGTATCTGGTGGCGCCGCATTACCTCTTGCCGTACTCAATGATTTTAAACAAAAATTTAAGCTGGATATTATAGAAGGCTATGGCATGTCTGAAGGCTCACCTGTAGTCACCTTCAACCAACCAGATATTGGTACTAAATCAGGCTCAATTGGTACGCCTATTTGGGGTGTGCAAGTGAAGTTGATTGATGATCAAGGACAAGAAGTCGCCACCGGTGAAAAAGGCGAACTTTTATACAAAGGTCACAATGTCATGAAAGGCTATTACAATCGGCCTGAGGCCAATGATAAAACCATTACCAATGGCTGGTTGCACTCTGGCGATATTGCTATCAAAGATGAGGATGGCTTTTATTTTATTGTTGATAGAACCAAGGATATGATTATTCGCGGTGGCCTTAATGTCTATCCCCGTCAGGTAGAAGAAGTCATGATTAACCACCCTGCAGTTTCACTGGTAGCGGTTATTGGGGTGCCAGATGATCAAATGGGTGAAGAAATCAAAGCCTTTGTGGTCTTGAATGACGGACAATCAGTTACTGCTGATGACTTGCGTGCCTGGACAAAAGAACGCATAGCCAGCTATAAGTACCCACGTATTATTGAGTTTATTGAGGCTTTACCCATGAGTGCTACGGGTAAAATTTTGAAAAAAGAATTGAGAAATTGAAACTCTCACAAATGCATCATTTACCTCCAGAAACATCAATAAAAGCGCCTGTAGAATAACTTGACTCATCGGATGCTAACCAGGCTATTGCAGCAGCCACCTCTTCTACCTGCCCGCCACGTTGTAGTGGAATATTTGCTTTGATTCTATCAACTCGACCCGGCTCTCCACCATCACTGTGCATTTGTGTGTAGATAAAGGCTGGGCGAACACAATTGACTCTTATGCCTTCTGCGGCCACCTCAGAGGCCAATCCAATGGTTAAGGTATCAATCGCACCTTTTGATGCCGCATAATCCACGTATTCACCAGCAGCTCCCAACCTCGATGCAGCCGATGACACATTGATGATAGTTCCGCCATTACCACCATATTTAACAGACATTCGTTTTATGGCTTCTTTACTACACAGAAAGTAGCCCGTAATATTTGTGGTCAATATTTTATTGATTCTTTCTGCCGTCATGTCTTCAACTCGCATTTGTTTAAAGAGGATTCCTGCATTATTAACCAGTGTGTGTAATGTTCCCAGCTTTTCATCAATGGTTTTAAAAAGGCGTATGACATCTTCTTCTTTTGAAACATCTGCCTGGACTGCAATGGCTTTACACCCAAGTGAATTAATTTGTGCCGCCACTTTATTTGCCGCTTTCTTATCTTTTATGTAATTAACACATACATCAAATCCATCTTTCGCCAAACGCAAAGCTGTTGCAGCACCTATACCTCGACTCGACCCAGTGATTAATGTGACTTTATTCATTTGTAACAACCTTTATCCTCACACAAAGCTAAACCTTTTATAACAAATAAGAAACTGTAATTTATCATGAAGCACACTACTTTAATAATTCAGGTTTATTGTTTTTGAGCCAATCATTAATACAAAGTAATAATTCCTCTGCTTGACCAATGCATTCATTGACAGCACTATTTGGCACAATATCACCCGAGTAGTCAGCTACATTTCTCTGTTTTCTTAAGGCATCCAATACTATTACTGTATTTTTTTCTATGCCAAGAGTCTGAGTTAATGATTGAATCATTGTCATGTGGTGTCCGGGCTTACTGGTTAATGTTCTATAACCATTTGCCTGAAGTGCAAGATTGGCTAGTTGCATAATGGCTTAATAAGCTGCATCAAAACGATTTTCTGAACTTATTTCATTGACATGAGCATCATTAACATTTCTCCTTGCTGCTGTTAACAACCTTTGAATCATTGAAATATCAGGATTAATTTTCTGTAATGAAATACCAACCAGGTTTTCCAAGCTCACAATGGTTTACCCACTATATGAATTTTAGGGCTTGATAAGACCTCTTTGATAAAAGCATCATGATAACTTTGCAATTGTCGCCACTCATTTTCTGTGTATATTTTGGGGTTGATTTCACGCCCTAATGTTTCCTGAATGGAAAATAATTTCTGCACCACATCAGAAAAAGATACATTTCCAATAATCATCAAATCAATATCACTGTTTGAGGTTTCCTTACCGCTGGCTACCGAACCAAATATAAACACCCACAGAATTTCATCCATCAATGGAATCAGTGCCTCTTTAATAACATCTGCAAGACCAAAAGTCTTTTTCACAATCGCTAATATTTCATTATAAATTGGGCAATTGGGATTTGCTTGATAATGGTGCTGATTACCAATCTTTATCATTGTTAGCAGACCTGATGACAGCATTCTGTCCAACTCCCGTTTAATGGTAGCAACACCCATTTTAGTAATTCTTATAATTTCTTTGATATAAAAGCTTCTTTCTGGCTGCCCATACAAAACACCCAACACTTTTTGTTGCGTTGTAGTAAATAATGAGTCACTGAGTAAGCTCATATAACATATTCGGCATAGTTCACAATATGTGTACTATAGTTCATAATATGTGAACTTTCAATGATTTATTATTGAAACTGAGCATCTGTGGTCAATAAAGTCTGGTCGAACAAAGTTAGCTCTAATTCACTATAATGCCTTCTGTTCCTCCATGTTTTACTGACATGCGTTTTATTACTTCTCTACAATACAAAATTGAATTGATAACATTATATCTGATAGCAGTATTAATACGACGTGGATATATAGAATATATTATATCGATTAGACTACTGATATAATCTTTTCTAATAATTGTTGTAAATGTATTTCATTCGTCAAAGGATTCATCAGAGTAACTCGCAAATAAATCATATCATTTAATACAGCCTGCACAATATAAAACTCACTGTCTTCAAGCAGACTTTGACGTATGGATTTGTTTAACTCATTTATTTGTTGTTCTGACATTTCTTGTTTTATGTAGCGAAAACAGACAATGTTCGTTTGTGGTTTTAGTGCCAATTCGAAAGATGAGTGTTGCGAAACCATTTCTGCAAAAGTTTTACCCAGTCCATACAGACAATCGATATTTTCTTCAAATACTTTTATACCGTAAGTTTTCCATAACACGTAAAATTTTAAACACATCATTAGTTTAGTACATTCAAATGTCCTTAAACCACTATTAAACCACTGTTCATCTAAATTTGCATCCTCAAATAGATATTGGGCTTTTTGGTGGAATGTTTGGCTACCCTGTTTCTTATCTTTAAATAAAACGACGGTCGATAAGGCGGGTGTCATCATCATTTTATGGGTATCAATGATAACTGAATCAGCCATTTCTATACCCTTTAATAGTCGCTTATATTTATCTGAAAACACCGCTGCACCACCATGGGCACCATCTACATGAAACCAGACACTATTTCGTCGGCAAAAGTCACCAATAAACTGTAGATTATCATAAACACCTGTGGCTGTAGAACAGGCACTACCCACAATAGCTATCACCTTTAAACCAGCCTGAGTTGTTTTACTATAACATGTTTCCAATGCCTGTTGATCCATGGCAAATCCAGTATCAACAGGTACCAGTACCACACCACCATTACCCAAGCCCATCACTCGCGCGGCTCTATCAATAGAATAATGTGCTTGAGAAGAAACCAGTACCGCCAATTTCTCTCTACAGCCATCCTGCCAAATATCACTGTCATGCAATGCCTGTCTGGCAGCCAATAAAGCAGTTAAATTGGCTAGGGTTCCGCCTGAAGTCAGGATGCCATTGGCTTTGTTATCATAGCCGATTTTTTCACAAAAAAGATCAACCACACATTTTTCTATGGCTGTAGCTGCTTTGCCCATTTCATACACAGCCATACCATTGTTAAGCAGACCACTGATGAGATTGGTCAGTACCGAGAGTGGCGCAGGTACAGAGACCTGATGTCCCATATACTTTGGATTATGCAAATGAATGGAATGGTCGAACAAATCAGCAACGAAATTATTTAAATCGCTGAATTGATAATTCTCCCAGAAATCCAGTTCTTTATCTGGGGTTTGCCAATTGTTGGCTTTTGTATCTGCTAACTGTTGTTTACATAAATACTCAGTAAGCTGATCAATGAGCTGCTTGCCACTTTCCTTAAACTCTGTAAAATGATAAGCTCTCTGTAATAGTGGATATTTTTTCATATTAAATTCTGGTTAAATTAACGGGATTCTCTGCCTTAACCACAATATTATCTTCAATTCTTATACCACCGTAAGGTTTAAAGTCATTGACTCTTGACCAATTAATATATTTACCCATATCTCTGGAATTGGCCTTCGCCTTATTTAGCAACATATCAATAAAGTAGATGCCTGGCTCAATAGTTAAAACGTTATTTTCCTGCAATGTCCTGGTCAATCTTAAAAAAGGATGCAGCTCTGGAGGCGAGAGGATTGTGCCGTTTTCATCATTTTGATGGCCTCCACAATCATGAACCTGCAAACCCAGATAATGACCCAGTCCATGTGGGAAAAAGACATTACTCAAACCTGAATCATGAGCTGTTTGGGCATCACAGGTTATCACATCAAAGTCTTTAAGGATGTCTGCTAACATATGATGTGCCTGCTTGTGTAAATCAATATAACTGACTCCAACAACAGCCCGTTTGCCAATGGCAATTTGCATTTTTTCAACCGCTTTTATCATCTCAGAAAATTCATTGTCCACCAAACTGTATGTACGGGTAATATCTGAGGCATAACCATTAACACTACAGCCAGCATCAATCAGGAATGACTTTAAGTCATCTTTGGACAAACGGTTTCTTTGCATGTGCTGATAATGTAATACCGCGCCATTTTCATTTTGAGCAATAATGTTTCCATAAGGTAATTGATGCTCATTGTGTTGAGTTGCCAGCATATAAGCCATATGTGTTTCAAATTCAGAATAGCCTTTTTGGAAGCATTGTAATGCAGCATTGTGGCCTTTTAATGCCAATACATTGGCCTGTCTTATGTTTTCAATCTCATAATCAGTTTTACAGGCACGATGAAAGTGTACATAGTCCATATAAACTTTTGGATTATGTTGTAAATTATCATATTCACAGGAGTCAGCCTGACCAACCCAGCAATGGTTTTTTAAGTTGCTAAAATCTGGCACATCCTCTTTACAACCAATAGCAATTATCTCAAAAAATGCAGTCCAGTCTCCCTCGACCATTTTCGGTAATGAATGCCAATAATCCTGAGGTTGAAACATATATAACACTGGCTTAGCATTTAATCTGTAATGAATAATACAATGCGGAGTCTCTGTAACAGGTACCATCCATTTAAAGTGCGGATTACAGGCAAATGCATAGGGCATATCATCCAGAAAATAATTGTGAGCATGACCAGAATAGATGAGAACACCATCAAGTTCTGCCTTTTCTAATCCCTGGTTGATTATTTCCGAAACATATTTATAATGATTGCTATACATTTACATTACTCAAATTAAAAGAATTATTATATCATTATGCAGACAAACAGCAATGAATCACCAGGTGAAAAGATACTTGCCTCCTGGAAAAAACTTAAAGACAAGCCATTTGGAAAAAGATTATTTTCAAGAGGTGTTGGTAAAATAGCACCTTATACAGGAAGTATCAAAGCCTTAATCACTGACTTAAAACCAGGACATTGTCAGGCTTTTTTGAAAGAACGCAAGTCAAACAAAAATCACCTTAGAAGTATTCATGCCATTGCCCTTATCAATCTCGGTGAAGCCACCAGTGGTCTGGCCGTATTGGCAGGCATGTCTACCCAGATTCGCGGGATTTTGACAAAATTGGAGATGGAATATATCAAAAAAGCCAAAGGTGATTTAACTGCCGAATGTATTTGTGAAATTCCTGATGTGATAGACAATCTTGATTATGAAGTACAGACAACCATTAAGGACTCATCTAATGAAGTGGTCGCGGTTGGGACTTTTTATTGGTTATTATCAAGAAAATGATTAAAGCAATATTAACCTTACTCTTTTTACTGGGCTCGTTTACTGCATTCGCACAAAATCGAGTATTAATCGTCGGAGACTCATGGGCGCAACTACAAATTGACAATAATACTCACATGCAGGTATTTAGTGATAATGGTTTTGCCAACATTGGTATTGATCCTGTTAGTGACAGCACCTCTGATAATGGCAAAGAAGCTGCTGATTGGGCCATGCCGGATCAATTGCAAATCATTGCCAATGCCATAGCAGCAAACCCAGATATCGATACAGTACAAGTCACGCTTGGAGGCAATGATTTTTTAAATGCCTGGGATGCTAACATGACAATGATGGAACAGGATGCCCTCCAACAACAAATACTGGTAAACTTAACTACCATCGTTGACTTTATCCTGGCACAAGATAGCAATATTGAGGTCATACTCAGCTTCTATGACTACCCTAATTTTGTCGATACCATCAGTGGTGTAGCAGGCATTTTTTGTAACAACTTGTTTACTGACATGGCGCAACCATCGGTGGTAGAGCTCAACACCGCTAGCCGTGCTTTTGAGTTAGCCTATACCCAAATTGCCACCAATAACCCACGTGTTTATCATGTTTCACATTTTGGTTTAATGCAAAGTTTCTTTGGCTTTCCTGCTGAAGGCATTTTACCAGGGGATATTATGCCTCCTGGAGATATCAGCAGACCATCTCCATTGGAGGCCATGCGTGATTTTGGCTTTGGTATCAGAGACTGTTTTCACTTGAGCCCTGAGGGCTATGGATTTTTAGTACAAAACGCATTTGACGGCTATTTTCTCGGCCGTTTTGATACGATTTTTAAAGCGGGATTTGAGTCATTCTAACCCGCTCACACCTTGTCATTTTGCACCTTAAACTGTATATGTTTCATTGACAAAATCCAGGCAATGTCAGATTTACAGTTTATAGGATTGTAACCCGTACAAGGATTAAATAGTACTAGCTACAATTAAACCTATATCCACACATCATTGTGGGCAGTTAAATCACTTTTAGCACCACCTGTATTGACAACCCCTTTGGGTTCTATCACCAGAATTTGGCACTCCTTATTCGCTACAGGTTTATGTTCAACACCTTTGGGCACAACAAACATCTCCCCTTTCTCCAACATCACTTTATTATCCTTAAACTCTATCTCTAAACTGCCTTCCATAACAATAAAAACCTCATCTGTATCAGGATGATTGTGCCAGACAAACTCTCCCTTGACCTTCACCAACTTGAATTGATAGTCGTTCATCTCTGCTATCACTCTGGGTGACCAGTGATCGTTAAATTTTGCGAACTTTTTTTCGAAATTTATAGGTTTATGACTCATGATTGTAATGCCCCGATATATGTCTTGATATTTTCTTCATTACCTTTGACAGTAAAATCACCATCACAGAAACTATATAACATGCCCATGTAATCCATGCCCAAATATTTAAAACTATTGATAAATACCTCTTCAAAACTGCGCTCGGGAAGTGCTGAAGCACCAGTGCTGATTATAGAACAGCTTTTCGTCCTTAATTTTCTACCTAGTTCCTTTTTTACATGTAGTAAATCTGACAAGCGATCAAAAAACACCTTCATCTCAGCTGACATGCTATACCAATATACCGGTGAGGCAAAAATAATGTGCTCATAATCTAACAACTCTAATACCAGTGAAATAAAATCATCATCAATATTTTTATGTTCATAATCAAAAGCTGATATTTGATAGTCTTTAAGGTGAAACTGAGTTATTTCAATTTCTTTGGCAACCACATTTATTAACGAACTGGTATTACCGCTATATCTTGATGTACCAAGTAATAATGCGTACTTTTTCATCTTATTGTTATCCTATTGAGGTAGTCTTGCCCTAATTGCTTGAACATGAACCCGTTTTCTTTAATTTTTCACCTACTCTGGCTATGGCTTCGATGGCAGGCATCAAATCCTTGCCTTCTTCTGTTAACGAGTATTCAACCGATGGCGGAGAGGTTGGTTTAACTTCGCGATGAATAACACCTCTTGAAGTGAGCTCTCTTAATCGGGTAGTCAGCACTTTGGCAGAAATACCCGTTAAATCATAACGCAATTCATTAAATCGTCTGGGACCAGCACCGAGATGCCAAATAATATTTGCAGTCCAGGCTCCACCAATTATTGACATACATTGTGACAATGGGCAACTGGGAACTGGGCTCTGATTTTTACGTACTTTTAACGGCATGACAGTGATTTTTATTGAGTGACACTAGGTTACCATATGTGACTATTAGTTACCAATTGGAAACTTCATTATCAAGTTAATTAAGGTAACATGGTTGCTTTATGTAACCTTAGTCATTATTGTAGAGCTTCTGGATGTTTACACATAAAATAAACATTGAGAATATAAATACCAACATACATAAATAACAATAATTGGAGATTCCATGAAATTATATTACAGCCCTGGTGCTTGCTCGCTTGCACCACATATTATTTTACAAGAAACAAATACAGATTTTGATTTAATTAAAGTTGACTTTGCTAGTAAGATGACCGAACACGGTGAAGATTTCACCAAAATAAATCCACACGGCTACGTCCCCGCTTTACAACTAGACAATGGCGATGTGTTAACCGAAGGTGTGGCCATAATGCAGTATTTAGCCGACCTCAGTCCACAAGCAAATCTCGTCCCTGAAAATGGCACATTTAAACGCGCTAAATTATATGAGAAATTAAATTATCTCACTTCAGAATTACACAAGGGATTTGCCCCCTTATTTTCCGATGTCAGTGATACCAGTAAACAAAAAGCCAAAGAAAACCTTAATAATAAATTCAGTTACATAGATTCCGTGCTTGCAGAAAAGCCCTATCTATTGGGTAACGATTTTTCAGTGGCTGATGCTTATTTGTTTGTTATTTCTGGCTGGACTAAATTAACGGGTATTGATTTATCCAAATGGGTACATGTAACCTCATTTGTGGAGAAGATTTCTAAACGAAATGCCGTGCAAAAAGCCTTAAAAGCCGAAGGCTTATTGAGCTAGCTTGTCCCAATATCCTATTTCATCTTAACATGGACGTTTTTATAACCCTTCTTTACAAGCGGTTAATTTTTAACCAAAATGATGAAAAGCTATAGCACGCTTTACTTTAAGAATGATAAAGATGGGTTATTCACAGACTTATCCACAGCTTCTGTGTATAAGTCTATTAATTTTCGTCTACAGGTTTTATCTGTTGTCAACAGCTAATTAATTTGGTTGATGGTTAAATTATTTTAAGTTATGATATAATCCCTAAAACCATAATTATACAATAGTAAATATGAAAAATCCTTTCAAAATACCAGATCCAGAATTTGCAGAGCAGCTAAAAAAATATCCAAACCCAATACCCAGTCGTACAGCTTTACTGGATTTTTTGACCACAGAGAAAAAAATATTATCTCTGGATAAAATAGCCACCAAAATTGGTGTTAAAAATGATGAGCAACACGAAGCTTTGCGCAGGCGACTGAATGCCATGATAAATGATGGTTCTTTATTTATCAATCGTAAACGTGGCTATGGTGTCAGGGACAAAACGGACTTGATTAAAGGCGTGGTGCAGGCACATGCTGATGGTTTTGGCTTTCTGGTTTCTCCTGAACTGGATAAAGATGCTTTTATCTTGCCTGGTGAAATGCGCAAGGTAATGGATGGTGATACCGTACTTGTCAGTATCCAACCGGGCAGAAGAAAAAATAAGGAAGAAGCATTTATAGTCGAAATCCTAGAGCACGCGCACAAAACATTGGCGGGCAAGTTTTTCCATAAAAATAGCCAGGGCATGGTTGAACCAGACAACAAAACCATTGATGATATCATCATACCCTCAGGTAGCGAAGCCAATGCCAACGATGGTGATTATGTCACCATCATGATCAAAGAATACCCAAATCGTCATCGCCCTGCGTTTGCAGAGGTCATTGCCGTTTTGGGACAAAAACTGAACTCGCGACTAGCCATGGAGTTGACCATGGCAGCACAGAACCTGCCGCATGACTGGCCTGAAACTTTTGAAGATGCCATTAAATATATTCCTTCCAGCGTAACTGAGGATGATCTCACTGATGATGTTGTAGATATTCGCAAGTTACCACTGGTTACTATTGATGGCGAGGATGCAAAAGATTTTGATGATGCTGTTTATGCTGAAAAAAATGCCAAAGGCTGGCGTTTAATCGTTGCTATTGCCGATGTCTCTAAATATGTCAGTCCAAATTCAGAAATTGATAAAGAAGCTTATAAACGTGGAACATCAGTGTATTTTCCTGGGATGGTTATCCCCATGTTACCCTTGGAATTGTCCAATGGCATCTGTTCACTCAACCCTCATGTAGACCGAATGTGTATGGTTTGTGACATGCAAATTAATTCTGCTGGTCAGATAAACTCTCACAAATTTTACCGCGGAGTTATGTATTCACACGCCAGAATCACCTACAAACAATGCTGGAACTATCTGGATAAACAGCTTATACAGGATAAATGGAATACTAAGGTTACTGATACTCTGGATACCATGAATGACTTATATAAAGCCATGACAGTTGAAAAGGCACAACGTGGAGCTATCACATTTAATTCAACCGATGTACACATTACCATTGATGCTGAAGGTCAGGTGGCGAGCATCACTCCTTATGATCGTAATGATGCGCATAAATTAATTGAAGCCTTTATGATTGCTGCCAATATCAGTGCTGCCAAATTTGTAGAAAAACACAAAGTCCCAGCTGCTTATCGGGTACATGACACACCACCGCTACGTAAACTCAGCGACTTAAAAGCCTTTTTACAGTCTCTGGGTATTAAGCCTAATTTTAGCGATCCAGTTGCGCCCAAAGATTTCGAAAAAATCATTGACCACATTCAGGGACGTGATGATGTGGCATTGATTGAAAGCGTGTTATTACGTTCACAAAGCCTCGCAGCTTATGAAGCTGAAAATGGTGGGCATTTTGGCCTGGCGCTGGAATATTATGCACATTTCACCTCTCCAATCAGACGTTACCCTGATTTAATGATACACAGAGCCATTGACCACATCGTCAAAACCAAAAAACCAAAAAAATACCTCTATTCTCCACAAAAAGCCGTAGAAATGAATATTCAATGCTCCCTCAATGAGCGCCGTGCCGAAAACGCATCCCGTGATGTTGATGCCCGCTTGAAATGCATGTTTATGGAACAGTTTATTGGAGAAGAAATGACAGGCATAATCTCAGGAGTCACCCACTTCGGTGTATTTGTGACCTTGGATAATATCATGGTTGATGGTTTGATTCATGTGACCTCCCTACCCAATGATTATTACCATCATGAAGCCATCCAGCACAAGTTGATTGGTGAACGTTCTGGACACAAGTTTCAACTCGCAGATAAACTCAAGATTAAAGTGGCTGCGGTATCTATTGACCAACGAAAAATTGATTTCGAGTTTGTGAGGAAATTGTAATTTTTCCTGAATTGCGTACTTAAATAACATCAATCTTTCAATATCGCCATATAGGGTAATATATTATGAAATTCAAACCACAAATAAAAATCCCCGCCACCTATATGCGTGGCGGCACATCAAAAGGAGTGTTCTTTAAGTTAAGCGACTTACCTAAGGCTGCGCAAGTTGCAGGTGAAGTACGCGATCAATTATTACTACGCATCATTGGCAGTCCAGACCCTTATGGCAAACAAACCGATGGCATGGGTGGGGCCACATCTAGCACCAGTAAGAGCGTGATTTTGTCAAAAAGCAATCAGCCTAATCATGATGTGGATTATTTATTCGGGCAAGTTGCCATTAATAAACCCTTTGTAGACTGGAGTGGTAATTGTGGAAACTTGACCGCAGCGGTAGGGTCTTTTGCCATCAGCAATGGCTTGGTCAATGCATCAAGGATTCCTGAAAATGGCATAGCCATAGTACGCATCTGGCAAGCCAACATTAAAAAAACCATCATCGCCCATGTGCCCATAACTAATAGTGAGGTACAAGAAACTGGTGACTTTGAACTTGATGGTGTAACTTTTCCTGCTGCCGAAGTAAAAGTTGAATTTATTGATCCTGCTGCAGGTGATGCTGCTATGTTCCCCACTGGTCATCTGATTGATGATCTGCATGTGCCTGATATTGGCACATTTAAAGCGACCATGATTAATGCTGGTATCCCAACTATTTTCCTCAATGCCCGTGATATTGGTTACACCGGCACTGAATTGCAAAATGATATCAATAGTGATGAGCAAGCCTTAAAAATGTTTGAAACCATTCGCGCCCATGGAGCGGTAAAAATGGGGCTAATTAAAACCATAGATGAAGCCGTCAGTCGTCAACACACACCAAAAGTTGCCTTTGTCGCCCAACCCGAAGATTACACATCCTCAAGTGGCAAAGCTATTAGTGCTGATGATATCGACTTAAATGTGCGTGCTTTATCCATGGGTCTATTGCATCATGCCATGATGGGTACCGCAGCTGTTGCAATAGCCACTGCATCAGCCATCCCAGGAACCTTGGTCAATCTGGCTGCTGGCGGAGGACAAAGAGATTCTCTGAGATTCGGCCACCCTTCTGGCACCTTAAAAGTCGGAGCAGAAGTTAGCCAAGATGGTAACGAATGGACAGCCCAGAAAGTGATGATGAGCAGGAGCGCCAGAGTATTGATGGAAGGTAAGGTTTATATTCCTGGTGATGTTTTGTGAATATATACTATCTTTTTGATATAAATAAGCAATATCAATGGATAAAAAGATATTCATAGCACTATTTACCACTAATAATTTTTAAGAAAATGTACTCTAGTACCTGTTAAGAATATGATGAGATTTATTTTGATTATAACATTAGGGATTTCAGTAGAAGCTTGGGCTTGTAGCTGTTCCATCGGAGGTGTAAAAGAAAAGTATGATAACCATATTAGTATTTTTGAAGGTAAAGTTTCTGAAATCATCTATTATGATTTATATGACTCTTGGGGCGATCAATACATTAAGGTCAAATTTAAAACTATTAAGCTATGGAAAGGAGCATCAAATCAAAATGAATTGCTTACGGTCTATAACAGAACATCTTGCTACGGCTATTGGTTTAAAGAAAACCAGAATTACATCATTTATGCATTTGAGGAGGAGGATCATTTAAATACTTGGTGGTGTGGAGGGGTCATATCAGAAAAGGCAAGTAGTAAAGAATATACTAGAGAAATAAAGTCACTTAATAAACTAGCAAATGAAATATAATCCTGAACTATAAATAAAATATCATATCTATTTATTCCAATCTTATGAATTACAAGCAGGTAGGTAAGGCTAAGCTTGCGAAGCCCAACGACTGAATCTCCGTTTACCTCATTACCCGTTAGAACAAATTAATTACATTATCACTCCAAATTAAACAAAGTAATGTTGGGCTTCGCAAGCTCAGCCCAACCTACGGCACAAGTATTTTTTAGGCTCTGTCTTTTATATCATTAACTTCTCTTGGCCCAACACCAACATAATCAGCATTTGGACGAATAATTCTATTATTGGCGCGTTGTTCCATAACATGGGCTGCCCAGCCAGTTATACGAGACATAACAAAAATAGGTGTGAACAACTTAGTCGGAATATCCATAAAGTAATAAGCTGAAGCATGAAAAAAGTCTGCATTGGGGAAGATTTTCTTTTCATCCCATAATTTTTTCTCAACAGCACAACTGACATCATATAGGCATTCATCATTGACATCATCGGACAACTCTTTTGACCAACGTTTGATTAAAGCATTACGTGGATCAGAGGTGGTATAAACGGCATGCCCAAAGCCCATGATTAATTGTTTGGTTGCTAACATATTATCAATACCTGCGATGGCTTCATCCACTGATTTCCATTGTGATAACATTGCCATAGCTGCTTCGTTTGCTCCACCATGCAAAGGGCCGCGCAATGCGCCAACAGCGGCTGTGACACAGGAATACATATCAGATAAGGTTGAGGCAACTACACGACCAGTGAAAGTAGAAGCATTAAACTCATGTTCTGCATATAAGATTAAAGATACATCCATCACTCTGGCGTGTAATGCGTTTGGCTTTTCACCACGCAACATGTGTAAGAAATGTCCACCGATTGAATCATCATCCAATGCTGTTTCTATACGTACACCTTCATGCGAGAATTTATACCAATAACAGATAATGGATGGGAAAGCTCCCAACAATCTATCCGCTGCATCCTGCTGTTCTGAGAAGTCCATCTCAGGCTCCAGATTACCTAACATTGAGGCACCTGTACGCATTACATCCATTGGGTGAGTATCTTTTGGAATCATTTCCAAAGTCTTTTTTAGGGCATCTGGCAAACCGCGATTAGCCATTATCTTGGCGCTGTATTCATCCAATTGCTCCTGATTTGGCAGTTCGCCATGGAAAACAAGATAAGCTGTCTCATAAAAACTGGTATTTTCAGCCAAGTCAGCGATATCATAACCATTATAAGTTAAGCCTGAACCCGTTTTACCAACGGTACATAGTTTGGTTTCCCCAGCAGACTGGCCTCTTAAGCCAGCTCCGCCTACTTTCTTTTTACTTTCTGACATTAGTTTTTCTCTTTAATTTAGATTTAAGTCACGTGATTCTCACCTTCGCAGGAATGACGTTGTATTTTTTATAACCACATTTCAAAGGATAATGGCTGGTTATTTTTTAGCAAATAATTGATCAAGCTTTTGCTCATATTTGTGATAACCCAAAAACTCATACATGTCTTCTCTGGGTTGCATTATATCTATAACATTTCTTTGATGACCATCATTTAACAAAGCTTCATAAACATTTTGTGCGCCCTTATTCATGGCACGATAAGCACCACAGCAATACAACACCATATCAACATTGTGTGCTGCCAGCTCCTGTTGTGAATACAATTCTGTTTTTCCGAATTCGGTAATATTTGCCAAAATGGGCACCTTAACAGCCGCCTTGATTTGTTTATATTGCTCTAGAGTCTGTACCGCTTCTGGGAAGATCATATCCGCACCAGCCTCAACGTAAGCAACCATGCGCTCAATAGCGGAATCCAAACCTTCAATTGCCAACGAATCAGTACGTGCCATAATGACAAATTCATCATCTGTTCTTGCATCCACAGCTGCTTTTATACGATCAGCCATTTCACCTTTACTGACCACTTCTTTATTGGGGCGATGCCCACAACGCTTTTCTGCCACTTGATCTTCCATGTGCATGGCTGCAGCACCCGCTTTAATAACGCTGCGAGTGGTTCTTGCAATATTAAATGCACCACCCCAACAGGTATCAACATCAATTAATAAGGGTAATTTACACACATCGGTGATTCTGCGTGTATCAATTAAGACGTCTTCCAATGAACTGATACCCAAATCAGGCATGCCTAATGAATTGGCTGCTACTCCGCCACCTGATAAATATATGGCTTTATGTCCGATTTTTTCCGCCATTAAAGCTGTTAACGCGGTAATTGTTCCCACTACTGATAGTGGTTTATTGTCTTGTACAGCCGCTCTGAACAGAGCCCCTGCAGATTGTATTTTGTTAGTCATTTTATAACCTTTTCATCTTATTTTGAGCCAAGAATTTAGCGCGCGTATTATAACAAAAATAAAATAAAAAGACTAATTAGCAATTGCTTATATAAGCCACCGGAGATTCTTTGAGCTCAAACTTACCAATTACAACAAAGAAGCTTCATAAGTATTTTGCATCAATGTGGCAACAGTCATGGGACCTACCCCTCCTGGCACGGGTGAAATCCAACTCACTCTATCCTTAACCATATCAAAATCCACATCGCCACATAATTTACCATTTTCCTGCCTATTAATGGCAATATCAACAACAATACAGCCATCGGGAATCCAGTTAGAATCTACTATACCTGCCTTTCCAACTGCAACACAAAGTATCTCTGCCTTTTTAACATGCACGGCAAGATTTTTAGTAAATCGATGACAAACAGTTACAGTCGCACCAGCATAGAGCATTTCTAGCATTAATGGTCGTCCTACAATATTTGATGCACCAATAATAACACAATGCCGGCCTCTAGGAATGATGTCATAATGGTGTAACAGGGTCATTATACCTCTGGGCGTACAGGGTCTCAAACCAGGTTGACGCAAGGCTAAACGCCCTACATTTTCGGCATGAAAGCCATCCACATCTTTATTGGGGTTAATTCTATTGGTTACTTCGGTTTCATCAATATGCTGAGGCAGTGGCAACTGTACTAAAATACCGTCAATATCATCATCTTCATTCAACTCATCAATCAAATGATACAGCTCTGCTGCTGAAGTATTTCTTGGCAAACGGTGTGACACCGATTGTATACCCGCTTTCTCACAAGCTTTTTCTTTGTTACGCACATAAATTTCTGAAGCAGGGTTATCGCCCACTAACACCACAGCTATGCCTGGTGCTTTATGACCCTTAGCAACACGTTTTGCTATTTTTTTTGCAATGTTTTCAATCAATTGATTGGCAACTAATTTGCCATTTAATATTTGCGCTGTCATCATTTTTAATATCACTATAAATAAGTTGATGTTATCATGGCATTTTAACATTAGAAGTGCAGTTTGCATAACTTTGGTAACCATGAAAAAAGAAATAGAAATTAAAGCAATGGCCTTTGACCGTTTAATCAATCACTTAGATGAACGCAAAGACGTACAAAATATCGACTTAATGATACTGGCTAATTTTTGTAGGAACTGCCTATCCAACTGGATGGTTGACGCAGCACAGCAGCTTGATGTGGAGTTAAATAAAGAGGATGCCAGAGAAATCGTTTATAAAATGCCCTACTCTGATTGGAAAGACAAATACCAAACACCTGTGAGTGAAGAGAAGCTGGCTCAGTTTAAAAAGGCCAAAGATTGATACAACATTGTGTGTTGACTGTATCATTCACAATATAAGAGTTAAATTCATAGGACAATCAATTAAGTTATTTAAACCAATAAACTTATAATCTCCTCCTTGAATAGCATGAGTTAAAAAGCTATTATATGAAATTATTCTAATATAATAAAAATTTTATTCGTAAGCATGAGTGAATTTCCAGAATTTATCGGCAGGTTTCCCATCATTGACACACTGGGTGTCGGTGGTATGGGAGTAGTCTATTCGGCCAAAGATCCTGATATTGGCAGACTGGTTGCCATAAAAGTACTGCACTCAAACGGCGATGAATCTGCGCTGGAAAGATTTAAAAATGAGGCACGAACCATAGGCGAAATTTCGCACCCCAATATTGTTATGCTGCTAGAATATGGGATCGACAATAAAAAACCATTTCTGGTTATGGAACACCTTGCTGGTGAATCACTGGAACAATGGATAGATCAAGCCCATAAATTGAGCGAACACAAAAGCATATTGATTGATCTATGTCATGCATTACAGTTTGCCCATGACAAGCATATATTACACCGTGATTTAAAACCAGGCAACATACAAATATTACCGACTGGACAAGCTAAATTATTAGATTTTGGCATTGCACGATCACAAGACACTGGTTTAACCGCTTCTGGCTTTTTTATTGGCACGCCCAAATATCTGGCTCCTGAAATTTTACAAAACACCATTCACACCCAATCTTCCGACTGTTATTCTCTTGGATTACTTGCCTATACCATGCTAAGTGGCAACAATCCTTTTTCTGCTGCGACATTTGAAGCCGCAATGACCAAACAACTCACACTTAAACCCGCTTTATTACATGAGTTAAACCCCAAAATACCCGAAAAACTATCTCAAGTCATTGATAAATACTTAGAAAAAAACCCAGATAACCGACCCAGCACTCCAGATTTACTCAAAAATACATTGCAGCAATTGACTGCTCCTGCACAATTAAATAAAAAAATTATACCCAACAAAAACCCAGATCCATCGAACTCAGATGCAGCCACATTAATCTTTACCGAAAAAACCAATAAAAGCAAAAAGAGATTAATGGCCACTACAACACTACTGTTGTTTACCGCTATTGCAGTATTTACTTACACAAACACCATTAAAACAGCTGGGGAAATCAGTGAAAACCAACAGCCAGTTATTAAACCTATAGTTACTAAACCAATTGACAAGTCTGCTAATAAACAATTACAAATATCACTAGATGACACTCCACCAATAGAACCGCAAAAAGAAAGCATTAAGAAAGGTGAAAACCAAAAATCTGCAACAAATGAAGATATAACACTCACAGATAACAGTATACAAGAAATTGTAGAACCTGAAAATAATGAATCTGTAAAGCCTAAAGTAACCACTATACAAACTAAAAAACCAGCTACCAAGATTGTACAAACAAAACAAGAAGAGAAACAACCCGATTCTACTGACGAAATCACTAGGAATGATAAGACTACGGATAAACCAACAATCCTTACACCGCCACTTAATGACCATACAATCACAGATAGTAGTACAGATAATAATACCATTAAGAACAGAGGTAAAAATAAGATAGAAACACCTGTGTTCACATTACCAAAGTTCAACCATAAATCCAAAAAAATAAAAATTCATGCATTGTCGAATACTGAAGTTTCTCGCGGAAAAACCAAAAAAATAAAAATAGAAATACCCGATGGAATCAAGCTGGATGAGTTTAAAATTTTTCGTGGCCGCTCGGAATTTAATCAAGTGAAAGTCCGCAACATACAAATACTTGACAACAAACATATACAACTCATGATTTATGCAGAACCCAATACAACGCTGGGAGATTGCTCTTTATTTGCCATTTATCATGGTAAAAAATCCATCCCAATTATTCTGGAAGTCACCTTATGAGAAGAATCTATTCAACACACTTTCTACTTACGCTTTTATTATTCGTCAGCACAAGTTCAGCTCAAAAAAGCTTACAAAACAAAATACAGGAACTGGAAGATAATTTTGCCAATTTACAACGACAAATCAACCAGTTAAAACAAGATATTGGAAATGATGTATCGACTACAAACTCGCAAAGAATTGCCAGCTTAGAGGCTTATGCAGTGCAATTGCACGATGTCTTAACTGATGTTCAGGAACAGGTTGAAGAAAACAGTAGCGAAGTAACTCGTATTTCCAAAGTACAGGAAAATCAGCCTAACCTAGGCATCTACGGCACAATTACCGCAGGCAAAGCCACCAACGAAAATACCATCATCGATGGACAATCTTTTGAACTGATTTTAAGCGGACAACCACACAAGAGACTCAGTTATTTTGCTGAATTAGAGTTTGAAAGAGCCGCAACAGTAGGTGGTTCTCGCGGCGGAGAAGTATTGCTGGAGCAAGCCTATACTGATTTCAAAATCAACTCATGGATGAATTTTAGAGGCGGCATTTTATTGGTGCCTTTTGGCAATATTGAAAGAGACCACTTTGCTCCTTTACGTGATGTCATATCCAAACCATATACCAGCTTCGCACTGGCACCTTCTGACTGGACTGACAATGGTTTCGGCGTCAATGGGCGATTCAATGTTTCCGAAAACTGGCTTGCCGACTATCAAGCTTATGTTATCGCAGGTCTTGACAGCGGTTTGTCTACAACTGGACTGCGAGCAACCAGACAGGGCTTTGGCGTCGACAATAACAACAATAAGGCCATAGCTGCCAAAATAAGCTTACAGAATACTTCAGGCCTAACATTAGGATTTAGCTTATATAATGGCGCTTGGGATGATGAGGGCAGAAAAGATATTACTGGATATAATTTTGATATTGATTACCAGTGGAACTGGCTGGAGTTAGTCGCCGAATACACCAAAATGAATATCGATAGAGAAATCAACGGTTCTGCTGTTATGGATGGATATTACATCAGAAGCATTTTCTCATTAGAAAATTTATTCTCAGACAATTGGTTGAGTGAAGATTTTTCTCACGCCAAACTGAGCCTAGTCACACAATATGATCAAGTTAATATAGAAAATTTCTTTGATATATCTCAAGCCGATAATTGGGAAAAGAGATATACTATCGGTCTAAGGTTACAGCCCACAAATTCCTGGATTTTGAGTTTAAATTATGAAAGCACTGAAGATGCGGGGCTAGAAACTATCCTGAGAGGTGATGGTAGTATTTGGTTATTCTCTATGGGTTATGTTTTTTGATAATCGCCAACCATACCAGAGACAGGACATATCTTGCCTCCACAGTGACGTGAAATATCTCCATATAATTCTTGTGATAAAAACTTATTTATACTAGTATTTAGTCAATTAGCTGGTTAATTAATGTGTTGCACTTCGTTGTTGAAACCAAGGTTAATTATTATAATTTTTCTGACTGTAATAGCTGCGTCAAATCTCTACGAATATTCCCCCAAAAGCCCCAGGTTTTAACTGGAAGATCAATAAGTGTATCGCTAGGTTGGTCATCAATCATTTCAACTATCCCCACCTTTGTTAAACTAAAATCAGCTTCAAATATCGTCCCTAAATATATTATTGTTGCGGATATTTTCCACGCTTCTTCTTTTTCATCAAATTCTGGCTTGCTATGAGGTTTAATTCCATGTTTTAGCCAATACGCTGCTTTCTTATTAACTTTATTAATAAAAACAATATCTATTTCATTTGAAACAATAGTAAAAGGGCAATTTGTATCACTTTGAACACCAGCACAGAAAAGAGTCAAATATTCAACCACAAATTTCGGATCAGTAAGATCAATTTTTTTATTTTCGTTAAGCTTATGAAAGTTATCCGATGTACCATTAAGCAATATGCACTTTTTATCCATATACATAAATGTAATCAGACCATTTTCACCATCGAATAATTTCACTTCTGCTTCACACAACAACATATCAGGGTAGCATTCTAATGATAATGTCCGGACACGTATTACCGAACTGGTATTTATCCAATACCCATCATCATTGAGCGTATTAGCAAGGTGGCCTAGCAATTTAACAGCCGTATTCTTATTAATTGTTTTCCACTGACCAGGCTTACCAATAAGAGGAGGGATATTCCAGAGATCTGAAGGTGATGTCATTAAATCCTTGGTAATTAATAAACCCAAAGCTTTATTTTTAAGGCTCGTAAGTGATTTAGTTTCTTTGTCTTTTGATGTCGATATTTGACTCCAAAGAGGTATAATAGCACCATTATCAATTAATAAATCTAACACTAAACTATGCCCCTTCTCACTTGCATAGTTCAAAGCGGTCATACCTGACTTATCAACAGCATTAATAGCCGAACCCTTGAAAAATTTAAGTAGTATTTTAATCGCTGGATAGTCGCCTTGAAATGATGCAAACATAAGTGCATTCATTCCCATTCTATTGGTTGCTTGCACATTTAAGCTGTTACTCTTTTCCAGCAATAATTGTAATAAATTTTCATGACTACTTCTAATAACCATCATAAGCACAGTATTACCTTCGTCGTCAGTTGATTCTGGGTTGGCTCCAGCATTTAGTAATGCTTTAAATAATTTCATATTGCCATTTATGGCAACTATCGCTAAAACAGTTAGTCGTGACTTATCTCTCTTCTCTAAGTTTAATCTCTTATCTTTAATAAAGTATCTAAGCAGAAAATCCTGCTCTCTTCTTGCAATGATATGCAACACATTGCTGTCATTATCATCAGTGATTGAAGGGTCTGCACCATATTTTAATAAAATTTTTATACAAGGTTCCACATTCACACTTGCATAGTTAAGCACCATGTTTAAAGGAGTAATTTTTTTCGAATTTTGCTTATTAACATCAAACCCTTTAATCGTGTTTAGTATTAATTTTATTATTTTATATTTTCCTTCAGCTGCCAGCCAATGAAAGAAAATGTGATCATTCTTGTACACGAAAAGAGGGTTAGCCCCCGCTTCTATTAAAATTTTAACGCATTCACTCGATGCATTGGATGAATAATATAAAGCTTCTTGGATTATTTTTATGCGATTTTTATCATTTTCTACTTCACTGAGATATTTGATTAACTGAGTTACATGACTTCCTGCAGCTGCTGAAACAATGAGGCCATGAGACAACTCTATCGGCATATGCTCGTTCTGTCCTTTGACTTTACTCATAAGTAGCCCTACTATCTCTGAATGACCATTCATTACCGCCCAATCTATTGCCTTTAAACCATTTTCACTATTTTTTATCTCTATATTTGCATCCAAATGGAGAAGCAACTTAACCACATCAACATTGCCACAATAGCTTGCACAAGATAATGGAGTGGCATGTGAAATACTTTTGCTGTTTATATCCATACCATAGCTAGAAAATAAATATTTTATTTTATCCAATCTGCCAGAGATTGCTGCCAAATGGAGAAGCGTAAGGCCATTAGTAGTCATTTGATACACTGATTTATCATTAATTGCACTATGATCTTGCGACTTCATTCCGTTGCGTTGTTTTGTGACAATAGTCTCCTTTTCGCCCCAAAATACATCATAAAATACTGCGAAAGAATCATCAAAAAGGGGTTTTTCCACTTTTATTCCTTCCTTGAGTAACTCATCAATTTTCTTGATTACACCTTTCAAAATATTTTCTTTTAACATTTGCTGTTTCATTTTCATAGTGGATACATTGATGAAACTTTTTACTACTTTGCTATATTTTGGCTTAATACGATGATTTGAATTTTTAATAAAATCTGAAACTGTTTCGACTCTTTCTGCTGGCAACAAGTAGGCGGGAGATCTTCCATGTTCATCCCACCTCAAGGCTTCTCGCTCTAAATCTCTGATTTCTCTGAGTTCTACTCTATTGTCATCTACCCAAGACCTCAATAATGGCCATTCATCAAAATAGACTTCATGTGCTAGCGTTAAGGTAGATCCTTGTTCACCTTCATCTGACTCCGTACGAAGATAAAATGATTTAATTAACATCTCAACAGTTTTTGTATTGAAAAGCTTTTCTATCTTCTTTCTCTTGACCACTTTTGAAATTGGTTTACCATATTCATTCACATCTACAACAAGTGAGAACAACTTATGCAGATGTCGCTTACCAAACCCAAGGTCATTTAACTCGTCAATTAATTTTATGGTTCGTTTATCAATCAGCCCTTTCAAACCTCCCATAGATACATAATCAGTGAGTGTCATGGAACGTTCACCATTTCCACTTTGTACATATAATTCATGTAGTGTCAGTGCCAATAATGGTGTTGAATTTTCCCTATCATCGAAGTCCTCAATTAGCTGGTAGACTAGTTGGTCTTCTGGTTTTGGCACATTCGCCCTAATCGCTGGTTTGGTTATCACATCTTTTAGATATGTACTGCGTACATGACTGATGGGTTGGAGATGCCATATATCTGAATTATTTAAATCAGGACGACTGGACCACTCTTGCATCTGATCAGCTCGCTGTGCAATAATGACTGTACATTTTTTAATTGGTTCTAATGCCATAAGTATGCGAGTAAAACTTGTCATTTCCTCACTACTGACAGAATAAATACGCTCAAATTGATCAATAAAAATAACCAAACCATCATTTCCATCTAAGGCTTTTTTTAAACCTTTAAGTGCCTTTTTGGGTTTATTAATAATTGCTAGAGTTGTAGTATCTGGTAACAACCCTTCCAGTATCTCAGCCAATTGATTCGATGGTTCACCTTGAGGATTGAAGGTATACTTCTTGCAAGTTCCTGGCAACCTCCCTAGCACGCCTGCAAGTATTAAGGATGATTTACCAACACCAGAAGAACCATAAATCATGAAAAATCGGCACCCTTGTTTCCGTTTTTTATTAATTCTATCTATGTCTTTTTTCCTTCCAAATATACAATGGGCGTGTTCTTCACTTAAAGGCTTAAGACCAGGATAGGGATTAAAATTAACAACAGCTTTTTCACCAATGATTTCATCATATTTTTCTAACAAGTACTCTGTTAAAACACTTTTAAATACTGATAAAAAATTTTCATTATCTTCTATCAATACAGGTTCAATTTTACTATTCGAGAATACTTTTTTCTTAGAATCTTCACGAATAAATGGGCGGGCAAACCATTCAGATAACTCTTCATAATCAGCTACTTGTCGAGGGGTCGCACCTTTGATTTTCTTTGGCGGCTCATCTTTTAGAAAAATATAGGTACAATCTTTAATACTTTGGTGTAGCTTATTCTTTCGATCATGGATCTCTTTTATGGTTCCATCGCCAATTCTATTGGTTAAAAACACAACAAAAAAATCGGCTTCACTGGGATGGAAATTTTGAGCATATATCACATCATTGGGTTCTATTAAAGCATCCAGCACAACCATACGTTCATCTTTGTCCCACATACAAACATCCAGTACAAAATCTTTACGCCACTTACCATGGTTAATTTCTTGACGACATACTTCGATGGCTTTCATCGCCATTTTTCGTCCAGATTGTGGATATGAAAGAAAAACTTTAAGTACATTGCGGCCTTCTCTAATCAAGCCTTCCTTTACATTTCTTGACATTATATTTAACCTTTTTTAGTGTGGAAATCATTTTTAAATTAATATTCATATTAGTTGCGCAGAATATTAATTTATAATTAATTATTGTATTAATATATGAGTATTATGTAGATGCAATTTATCTAAAGATAGTAATGCATTATCTACATATTCACAATATTTAGCCTTGTCCAATATGAAATAAGCCTTAAAAAACATAGCTTATCTTCACATTTTCACCTACATTAAAACTATTGTTAAGCAATAGTTTTTCAAATCAACCATCGATACTCTCTAATAAATCGGCATTACTGCCGACAGCTACAATGTTGTTAGTGATAGTTTTTTCGGTGATAAAACTTTCCAGGTAATTGGAGCCACCAGCATTGGGGCCTGTACCAGATAAACCTAGGCCTCCAAAGGGATGTACGTCAACCACTGCTAATGGTGCTGCGATAATATAACAGTGACCAACACGATTTCTTGAAACAACATATTCTATGGTGCTATTAATACGGGAATGAATGCTGAAGGTTAGGCCATAGCCTGTATTATTAATCGCATCTATTACAGCATCCAAATGTTTGGCCTTATATCTGATTACGTGCAAAATGTGCCGAAGACTTCTTGTGCTAATAATTTACTAGAGTCAAGTTCAAAGGCATGTGATACGAAATAATGGCCATTTAATTCTGCTGGAACATTTAACGCCTTAATCAGTTTACCTTTGTCCTGCATGTATTTAACATGAGTATTGAGCATGTTCAGGACATTATCAGCAATGTATTCCTGAATAAACAGTAACGTACTGCCGAACATCTTTAACCAATTGCTCTGGCAAGGCTAATGAATCTGCTATCATGCAATTCTGCCCACCTTTTTCTTTTTTACAAAGACATGAACACTTAAATCTCACTAATTCTTTAGTAATCCATTCATACTTCTCCGTTTTACTTTACTTGATTTGGAATATTACTTTTTTTGTTCCAATAATAAATTGTAGAAGTTGTTCGATTGATTTTAATTTTTCAAATTTCATGATCGTTCTCATTTGACAAAAAATGAACTACATTTATTCTTTATGCAATTTTTAGACTCCTTTCATGTTAGAAGTGGCTTTTATTTCAGGCTCATTCAATATTGAATAAGGCTGTTTACAATTTCTTATCTGTACGCTATACTAAATAGTATATTTATTTCTGTTCGCAGTTAAATAAACCACTAAAAGGATTTTATCCTCTGTCTTTTATACGATTTATTAAACTGTATTATTGGAAGGGGGAGAAGGACATGAAAAGTATTTTCAATGATTTTGTCAATCAAAAGTTAGTTATTCCATTCGGTCGCATTATTCAGGGCGGCTTGTTAAAATCACCATACAACGAAACCATGGTTGGTCGCAAGAAACAAAGGAAGTTCTTTATTAGGTGGTTACTAGAACCCAAGAAAAACGGTTGCTTGTTAGTCACTGGCACAAGAGGCAGTGGAAAAACCAGTTTTGTTAATCATTGCGTTGCAGAGCATAATTTAGAAATCAATCCCAGAATAATTCAAAACAACAATACTTCAAAAATTGGCGATTATCTTTTTATTTCGGTCATTTCTTTTTTTCTAGCTTTCATCTTTGATTCTAGTTTAGTTCTAATATCTATAAAGGGAATAGAGGTAGATAATAGCTTTACAAAAATTTTATTTGGGCTTTTTGGAATATTTCCTACACTGGTTATATTTTTGTATGGTTGGATGCTTCGTAAAGCTCTGAAAAGTATTAAATCACAATATCATAGTAGTATAAAGGATCGCGATGACAAAGTTTCCATGCAAATATTTAAGCTTGTAAATTGGCTAAAAATAAAGTCATATACATTCCTGCTGGTTCCTGTATTAATAATTATTATAAGAGGATATTTTTTGGCTAATGAAGAAGAGAAACAATCATTAATTATAGACACTCTAAGTGCGGGGCTCTTCTTTGCAATAATTAATCATCTAATGTTATGGATAATCACATTAGTTTCTAAAAAACCAGCTCATTTTAGTTTTATTATTTGTGTGATCTTAATTGTGATCTTGAATATTCTATTATTATTTTTGTTAATACAACAACCATTATTATTGAGTTGCATTAGTAAGGCACTTATCTTTTTATCAGTAGCGTATATGGCTTTTGGTTACTTCATAGAAGATAGCATAATTAAAAAAATATTAGCAAAAAGCACCAACTCAGATTTTGCAAAAAAACAAAGGCGATATGCCATTTTTTTATCACAATGGTCATTCCCCTGGATTATATTACACCATAAGGTTCCTTCAATTTATATTCCCATTAATCTGGGTTTTAAGGATTTAAATCATTCAAATATAATTCATGCCATGTTAATCGAACTCAAAAGCAAATACAGTAGTATATTTTTAGGCGGTAATTATGCCTATAATAAAATTATTCCAATAATATTGATGTTTTTAAGTTTAATATTATGGAAGCCATTATCGAGTACATTTAATAGTTTTGATAATCAGGTTGATTATGAGATGGTTATAAATAAGCAGGTGACAAATAACGAAAATAGCTCTGTTTCTACCAAATATCAGAAATCATACTCTTCAAGTTCAGAATACAAGCTGAATGACTTTCTAAAGAGGCCTATTCTTGAAGGACAAATAGATGAAACAATATTACTTACTACATATTTATTGAATACTGTAGGAGAACCAAAAGATGGATGGATTTATTTTAAATATACTTTAATTGACCTGATTGGGATGCTATTAATATTCTTTATTCTGTATTTAGCAATTTTATTTAAACCTATAAGTTATCAAAGAAGGAATATTGCAAAAATAGACCGCCTGTTAAGAGATTTTTCTTCACGAGTGACTCGCACGCAAAAAGGAGTCATCGGTTCTTTACATAATATTGCTGGTTCAGTCTTATGGAATAATGAAAAATCTACTCAAAGTGAACCCATTAACCCAAGAATTGCAGAAATCAGAATGATCAAACTGATTGAAGATATCAGTAAAGATCAAAAAGGCTGGTTTTTATCACACGGAAAAATATTTACGCTGGCAGCCCCTTCAATTATTTTTGTTTTTGATGAGCTGGATAAATTGCATAATCATGGTGGTATGGTTGAGCATGTGGAGATTCATGATAAACAAAAAAGTTATACCGAAAATGAGGCGGCTAGAACACATCAAATAAACATTTTGTTATCAGATATGAAGAATTTTATCACCACCGCAAAAGCTAAATTTATCTTTGTGGCAGGTAGAGATCTACATGATCAATGGTTGGCAGATTCAAACTCCAGAGAAGCCTTTCTAACCAGCATCTTTGACATTGAACTGTTTATCCCCTCTTTATTGACAGATAATGAGGGAGATTTAACTGATATTAAAACCAATATTATTGAATATGTTAATTTGCAGTATGAAAGAGCCCGTCCTTATAGCAAGGATCTATCTGGAAAAAGCTCTTTTGAGCTTCAATATAAATTAATTAATAGCAACATATTATCTAGCAAAGATCAAAACCAGTTAGCAGAAACTTTTTCACTAATGAATGAAGGAAAAGAAAATTCTGAATTTCGCGCTCTTTATAGCAACCTAAAACTTTTTCAAGGGCATAAAGACATAACAGAAAGTGATTCTGTTTATATTAAATTCAACCAATTTGATGAGATGTCAATAGTCGACCAGGAAAAGTTTATTTTAAATTTCATTCAATTTCTTACATATAGATCTCAAGGCAACCCAAAACAGTTAAAACGACTGTTTTTGGAGTTCATTAACCCTGCAATAGTAAGGGACAAAAAAAACAACATTGAGTGTTTAGATGTTCTGGAATTTGGAGACAATGAAATTATCCGTATTCAGTTTTTAGCAGATGTATTTTATAATATAAATCTTAAAGTAGGGAATTATATTGCTCAGGCAGATGATAAAATGGCAACGGCGATATTTTATTTATCGGACTTTATCATGAAATTTCATGGCCATGCTTTCTCCTGGCGTCACTTGTATCGCCTTGATGAATTAGCCCATATTCACCGCTTACCAGAACTGCAAAGGGTTTTTGAATCCATTGTAGAGCAGTTTTCAGGGCTTTACTTACATAGGGTTCTCAATGGTATATTTGTATTCAAATTTAGAAGCGATTTAAGTAAGGAATTAGCCTATTTATCAAAAGTATCAGACAATGACAGTGCGGCCTATAATTTTACTTTAGATGAATCTGGTGATTTGAAGAAAATTTATAAAAGGAAGTTAAAGGAATATGATTCAAACAACCTGGATTTAATTACTGGATTAGGCGAATTATACGATCTGGATAAAGAGTTTGATGCGGCCAGAAGTGAATATATCAAGGCCATTGATATATTAGATAAAAATTATAATATACGTCATTCTCAACAGGGTAATTTCCCAATCGGAGAAATACTTTCAGATGGTTCTAATGGTTTAAAGGCCAATATTAATTGGGGCAATGAAAGATTAACATTGATGTTGATGTTAGGTCAGACATATGAAAAAGATAACCGGCCTTTAGTAGCCCTTTCGCATTATCGCGATGCTAAAAGCTTAGCAAACAAACTTATAAGGACTTTTTTAGGAATTAATAAGATTAATTCCCCCAGTGAAAAAAATGGAAAATAAACATATCTCAATGAAAATACTCCAATATTTTTCAGAGCGATCGATTGAAAATCAGAGTGATAAAATTAAACGCCATAACGTGCTTAAATATTTCAAAATACTTTATCAGCCCTTATTTGCTGAAGCCTGGCTGATAGAAAAAATGTCTGGCAGTTTGGATGCGAGTTTGGTTATATTAGAAAAAGGCATTGGTAAGTTACGAACAATCCTGCCATTTATTAAAGATATGCATGATTGTAAAACAATATCCCCCTCTACGTACGGCCATTCAAATTTTTCACTTATTGCTTCTCAATTACATAATAAAACAGGAGATCTGGCTTTTTTTAAAGGCAACCAAGAAACTGTAAAACATGAAAATGGTAAACGGGAACTTATACATGGTTACTTATTACGTGCTACTTACCACTATTCGGTGGCATTACATGAACTAAGAAGGTTTCTTTATCATCGGATTAACACTTCTGACCGTAAACTTAATTCTACTAGAGAAGATACTGAATGCCTTTCTATTTTGAATAAACCCGATTATCTTATATTGGCCCTTTCTTCAAACTTGATGGATATTGGTGACTCAACATTAGCTAAAATGAATATATTTAAATTAGATATCATTGAAGATAGTGTTAATATCAAAAATACCAATGCAAGTGATGACACTTGTTGCAGTGCTAGTGAGGGTAAAATAATAAATAATCCTCAAGATTTTTATAAAATTATTGATGAATGGATGGGTTTGTCATCAATAGAATGCAATAAAGGCAATGATAATTTAATATTTAGAATTAAAGGCAATTGGTGTGTTGATTGTGGAGTTTTGAGTGATTGGTTAGGAAAATGGAAGCTTAATGATAATAGATATAGGTCAGAGCCATTTGATGTAGATGGTAATGAAAATATAAGCTATCCAGATGTACTGGAGGAATACAACAATAATGTTGACGCACAAAGGCTTTTTATAGGCATACATTTATCATGGGCGGGAATACGATATCTTGAAGATGGAGGTTACTATGAATCTGCCTCAAAAGAATATTTAGAATTGGCAACTTTAATTTCTACATCAATATGGTGGATAACTGTCTCTAAAGAAACCAGTGCCAGTGAGGATCGCAAACCCAAATCTGAAGAGCCCATATTTAATGCCTATATTGACTATTTATTGAAATTTTCAATCTCCTGTTTAAAAAGTGCTGAAGCAGTAGTCTTTGATAATAAACTCGGCAGATTGGCTCCACATGTTTTAGCTCCACATGTTAATGAATCACACAAAAAAGTTCTTTATCCTGAGTTTATTACATTAGCTTACTCACTTTATTTACTCTGTTTGGAAAAAAAAGCTTACAAACAATGTACTCGTATAAGCAAGCTTTTACTCAAATGGGGAACCCATAGGAAAGAAGACTTTTCCTTAATTGAATTAAATAAAGAAGTCAAGCAAAAGTATTTTAATGAAATTTTGAAGAATTTATCGATGCTTGAAAAAGACGACAATCTAGAAGATAAAGTCAATAAAGTTTTCAGTCAAGAATGTTTAGAGTCAATCGTTGTTAAAAAGGTTGGAAATTTAGTCGAGGATTTATTAGTCAAGGTTTTACTTGATAAAAAGCTGCATGAAGTACTTGAGGATGTTTTGCAAAAAAATAATGCGAGCAAGAAACTGACAAATGAAAACCAAACACAAATAAAAGATTTTTTATTATTAATAAAGAGACTTGAAGAACTAATTGGGGGAAATTTAAAAGAAAAGATCTCTGTTAAATTTGAGATGGGTGAAATACTCACATTAGATGAAAGTTTCAATGAAATAATTCGCCTAGTAAATGAAGGAGAACATCAGAAAAATCTCAAAAATGGAGAAATTAATAAAGCACTTAATAAATGGTTAAATGGCCATTTTAAAGTGATGTATGATAAGAAAATATCTGAATTATTTGAAATGAAAATTACAGACTTAATTTGCCGTTCCTCAAATGGAAGCTTTTATTCAAGTATACAAGCTGAATTTGATAATCTCACTAATAATTTACCAAAAAAAGAACTGGAAGAAGGGATCAAAAAATTCTTTGATCAAAGCTTAAAAACATTAATTAGCAAAGAAAGTGTTCAGAAAACAGTACATAAAAAAATAACGAATATTCTCCAAGTTAACACCTTTGAGATGAAAAAATATATACAAAAAAAATTGGAGAATCATTTACTCTTTATGCGTTTTCCCATTTTAAACAGGTTACGAGGATTGTCTGTTTTAATCTATAGTACTTATATGGTTAAGAAAGATTTTGAAATAGAATCTTCTGATTCCCTCAGATTGAAACGAAGCACGCGCCTGAAAGACTTATCATCAACTTTATTTTATTATAATAGTTTATATGACTCACCCTTTCATTTTACTCATATGGAATCAGGGCTTTGTGCCTATTTAACCCATAAAGTTATTAAAGATGTTGGGAGTTTAGAGGATGGGTACAAGGAGAAATTTTGGTATAAGAAAGCCGCCAGAAAGCACTTAAAAAAAAGCATCAGTATTCATACCATGGGTAAGGCATATTATGAAAATATAACAGGGCTGTATTATCTTTATGATGACTTTAACGATCGCAGAATACATATGAGCCATACGTTACAGGTGCTTGGGATGCCCTATGCTGAAGATATGTTGGGTGATCTTAATGGGAAAAAAGGATAAAGAGAATAAAGAATAAAAAGAGACAAGACATGTCTTGTCTCTACCGTACTGCCAATGCAAAGGATTTTAATCAATCCTCACTAATCTCCAATAAATCGGCATTGCCACCAACTGCAGCGATATTGTTGGTGATGGTTTTTTCGGTGATAAAGCTTTCCAGATAATTGGGGCCACCTGCTTTTGGACCTGTACCAGATAAGCCCATGCCACCAAAAGGGTGTACGCCTACCACTGCACCAATGGTGCTGCGATTGATATAACAGTTACCAACACGGATTCTTGAAACTACATATTCTATGCTGTTATTAATACGGGAATGGATACCGAAGGTAAGGCCATAACCTGTGTTATTAATTGCATCTATTACAGCATCCAATTGTTTGGCTTTATATCTAATTACATGCAAAAATGGGCCGAAGACCTCTTGTGACAACAACTCAATAGAATCAATCTCAAAGGCATGTGGTGCGAAATAATGGCCATTTAATTCTGCTGGAACATTTAACGCTTTAATCAGCTTACCTTTGTCCTGCATGTATTTAACATGGGCATTGAGCTTATTCAATGAGACACCATCAATCAAGGGACCCACATCGGATGAATAGTTTTGTGGGTGACTGATGTTCATTTCATCCATGGCACCTGAGAGCATTTTCAGGACATTATCAGCAATATCTTCCTGAATATATAATATACGCAATGCCGAACACCTTTGGCCGGCACTGACAAAGGCCGATGCGATCACATCTTTGACCAATTGTTCTGGCAAGGCTGATGAATCCGCTATCATGCAATTTTGCCCACCAGTTTCTGCCACCAAAGTGGCTATAGCGACATTTTCTCGGTTGGCTAAATTTTTATTGATGATTTGAGCGGTTTGGGTGGAGCCCGTAAAGACCACACCGGTGGTTTTATTGGATTGGCATAGCACATTGCCAATTTCCCTGCCTAAGCCTGGTACAAATTGAAATACAGTTTGCGGAACACCTGCCTGGTGAATTAAACAAGCCAGATAATAACCAATAATCGAGGTTTGTTCCGCAGGCTTTGCGATAACGCAATTACCTGTGACCAATGCCGCCACAATTTGTCCAACATATATCGCCACTGGGAAATTCCATGGACTAATACAGACAAAAACACCTTTGCCCTGCAAGGTCAGAAAGTTACTTTCACCTGTGGGACCAGGCATTTTTATCGCATCTGCCATTTTAGCGTTGGCATGATGGGCATAATACCGACAAAAATCTATTGCTTCTTTTATTTCAGAAATGCTGTCAGCTAAACTCTTACCTGCTTCATGGCGCAGTAAATACAAAAGAGTGGTTTGATTTTTTTCCATTAAATCAGCCACTTTATTTATGAGCATAGCTCGTTTAGCAACTGGGGTTTCATTCCATTGATTGAATACTGATTGTGCATTACTTAAAGCCAATTGCACATCTTGTTCTTTAGCATCAATGCAATGCCCAACCAGAAAGTCCAACTGTGCTGGCGAATAAACATCCTTGGCAACTGACTGTCCCTTATAGCCGGGTATTAATGGTGTGGCAGTAAAATTTTTAGTTTTGCATTTT
>JAESTH010000163.1 GCA_016763695.1 Alcanivoracaceae bacterium | reverse complement strand
TATCGCTCCAATGCACAATCAAGATTGTTGGAGGAAAATCTGCTCAAGCATAATATTGCCTACAAAGTTTATGGTGGTTTACGGTTTTTCGAACGCATGGAAATAAAAGATGTACTGGCCTATGTGCGTCTGATTAACAACCGCCATGATGATGTCGGTTTTGAGCGCATTATTAATACACCAACCCGTGGCTTGGGTACAAAAACCATCAACCAGATTCGCAACTGTGCACTAATCAACCAGGTTAGTCTATGGGATGCCTTAAACATTGCCTTAACAAATAAGATTTTGAGTCCCAGAGCAGCAGTCTCAATAGCGGCCTTTGTTAATATGATTGATGAATTTGATCACAATCACGATAAAGAGCAGTTAAACTCATTATTTGATGATGTGATCGAACGCACAGGTTTGCGAGAACATTATCAAAAAGAACCACCTGAAAAAGCCTTAACCCGTTTAGAAAATCTTGATGAATTGTTGAATGCGGCAGAAACCTTTGTAAAACCACAGGAAGATGATGCCATAGGCATGACTGCACTGGCCTCTTTTTTAGCACAGGTTTCACTGGAAGCAGGAGAGCGCAGCAGCGATGAAGACCAGCCCTGCGTACAGTTAATGACTTTACACAGTGCCAAAGGTTTGGAGTTTCCCTATGTATTTTTAGTTGGTTTGGAACAAGGTCTGTTTCCACATCAAAACTCCATGGAAGACCCAGAAAAACTACAGGAAGAAAGGCGCCTGTGTTATGTGGGTATCACCAGAGCCGAACAAAAATTATACATGACATATGCAACATCAAGACGTATAAGAGGTCGGACTCAAGGTTGTGCACCATCACGATTTTTACGTGAAATACCCAAGAAACTAGTCAATCAAATTCAGGGAAATATCTTTGTCACACCCAGAAACAGCATGTTCGCAAGTCATGATGATTCTCCCTATGCCCAATATAAGCCAGGGATTTTGGTGAAACACAATATATTCGGTGAAGGCACCATAATAGAATTATCAGGCCAGGGTGACTACACTCAGATTATGGTTGAGTTTCAGCAACACGGAACCAAGATTTTGGCAGCCAAATTTGCCAAGTTAGAAATAGTTTAATAGTAGAGGTATATTCATAATATTTTAAATATTATTTGTCTCTAAACTTCCAAGTTTTTGTGTGTTGACGGTAAGCCTTATATTTGGATATTATCAAAACGGCGAATGAAATCATCCGCCGTTTGTGTTTTTATAAAATAATATACCTCTAAAATTTTGCCAAAGGTTCCAACAACTTAAGTGCCCTGATATAAACACCTTTTTTAAACTTAACTACTTTCTTAACGGGATACCAAAAATGTACCCACTTCCAGTCATCAAACTCTGGAGAATCAGTGTGATTTAAAGAAAGAACAGAATCTTCACCAATAAATTTTAACAGATACCAAACCTGCTTTTGCCCAATACACAACGGCTTTGAGTGTCTTCTTTGAAATTTTTTAGGTAACTTATAGCGCAGCCAGCCAGGCGTCGATCCCAGTAACTCTACGTGTTTAGGTTTTAAACCAATTTCTTCATATAATTCACGGTACATCGCTTCCTCATTGGTTTCATCGGTATTAATACCGCCCTGAGGAAATTGCCAACCATTATCATGATACCTTTTTGCAAAAAAAACTTTACCGTTATTACCGAGCAAGATGATGCCCACATTCGGGCGATAACCATCTATATCAATCATAACTTTTTAATTAAGGTCAGTTACTGTTAACGACAACAACCGCCTTTTTAATATTTAAACTAACATCATTCTTTCAAAATAATTATGTAATATCAACTAATTTTGCAACTATTGAGCTTATAGAGTTATATTGTCCAAACTGGGCTTAGATTAAATAGTGCTTGTTATGCTTTTGTGAGATATCGGACACCAAATATTGGTATCATCCAAAACATTATATTTAATTCACTTTTAGAGGTATTAGCCAATGACATTTAAACAGCTCATCTCAATTTCAATATTGTTACTATTAATGATTACACCAATCATATTACAGGCGAAAGAAAAGCCCATTTTCGCATCAAAGCGTACAAATACAGCAATCAAGGGTTATGACTCTGTTGCTTATTTTACCGAAAATAAAGCTGTAAAAGGTAGCAAGACTATAGCTTATAAATGGCATGGTGCACAATGGTTGTTTAGCTCAAAAGAGCATCTGTCTTTATTTATAAATACCCCAGAAAAATATGCGCCACAATATGGCGGCTGGTGTGCCTATGCTATGTCGGATGGTCGTGCAGTTGCGATTAACCCAAAAGCTTTTGAAATTTATAATGATAGATTATATTTAAACTATAGCAATAGCGTACTTGGTCACTGGCGCAAGGAAAAAGATCAATTTATTAAACAGGCTGATGGCCACTATCCTGATGTGGTTGATATTTCGGTGCTAGAGAAGTTGTAGTTACGCTTATACCTTAGCATAACTATCAGACTCCAGCTTTTTGATGACTCTAAAAACCAATAGAGAACTGATGAAACCAAACACTATGGCACCGATGGCTTCATAGAGAATAATCCCAAAAGCACCATGAAATTTAGCACCATAATAAACAAAGGGAATAGTGCCGATGGTGGCTTTGCTGAAATTCATAACGGTTGAATATTTGGCCTTGCCAAGATTATTAAAGCTGGCATTGGCGACAAATAAAAAGCCTCTGAAAATGGTAAGAATGGCCACCCAAATACAAAATAATATAATCAACTCCGCCGCGATACGATCAACATTAAACAGGGAAACAATCTGACCTTTAATGGCAAAAAGAATAATTGAAATCACAGTTCCATAAACGAGTATTATCACAAAGGATTTACTAATCACTTGCCTAACCCTGTGATAGAGTTTGGCACCATGGTTTTGACCAATAATCGGCCCCACCGCGCCCGAAATGGCAAAAATCAGACAGAAAGCCACTGGTAGTATTCGACCAATAATTGCATAACCAGCAACCGATGAATCACCAAAATCCGCCAATACAAACATGATGTAAGCATTGCCTATGGGAGTGGAAATATTGGTCAAAATGGCGGGAACGGCCACTTTGGAAATTTCCGATAAGTCCTGAATAAATTTCTGATAATGGAAGGCTATCAATAGATTATGTTTGTTGATGATCAAATACAGACCATAAACCATCATTCCAACCCTGGCCAATACTGATGCCCACGCCGCACCTTCTATGCCCATATCAAGCACGAATATAAATATTGGATCCAAAATAGCATTAAGCACGCCTGCAACCAAGGTCACATACATACCATGTTTAGCATCACCAACAGAGCGCAAGGCACCAGTTGCTGCCATGCCAATACATAATATTGGTAATGATGGTACGATGATACTAAGGTATGCTGTGGCGAGCTCTAATGTTCGGCCCTTTGCGCCCATTATCGCCAGTATTTCGGCGGTATATAACCAGACACCAATACCAATCACGGAACCAACAATAATACAAATGGCTAAAATATTAACCGTGTATTGTTTGGCAGCTACAATATCTCTGGCACCTATCGCTTTTGATACCAAGGCACCCATGGCAATCATTAAACCAATGCTTATGGCGATGGTAAAGAACAGGATCGTGCCAGCAAAGCCAACAGCTGAGGCCATTTCAATTTCGCCGAGTAAACTTAAAAAATACAGATCAACCAGATCGACAATAAAAATAGACAATAAGCCGATGGCAGACATAACTGACATACTGATGATGTGTTTGTAAATAGAACCTTGGGTATAGTGTGCTTGCATGCTGTTATTAAAACACAGTTAAACTTTTTTGCAACGTTCAGATGATAAAATTCAGACAAAGTCTAAACCCTAATCCGTGTTTCTAAATTGGGGTTAGGTTGAAATAATAAAAAAGCTTGTCTACTTCCATTACATTAAAGGCTGTTGGAAGTTTTGATTGATCTATTTTGATGAAATTATTTTTTTCATAAAATTTGTGCGCCGCATGGTAATTGGCTACAGTTCCTAAAAACACCTGTTCAAGCAGCTTGTCTTTTGACCAATTTAAAGCCGTATCTAACAGATTTTGACCAATATTTAATGGTTGTCCACGAAAACCCTGTTTAACGAACATTTTGCGCAAAGCCACTTGTTTATTGCCAATATCACACAATGAAATGGTACCTAAGACCTCTTCGCCATCAAGGGCGATCCAGAAGTTACCATTGCCCCATTGGTAATATTGTTTGATGTTTTTTAAATCAGGCTGGTCATCGGCATTGATTTCAACAGCAAATTCACCACTTTGAATGCCTACAATTAAGTCAATAACCTGTTGCTCATATTGTTTTGAAAAAGGGGTAATGAGAATAGGGGTTAATATTTGTTTCAAGGCTTTAGTTAACATTGTCATCTTCTATGACCTGAATAAAAGTCTCACCAGGTTTAATCATACCCATTTCTGACCGTGCCCGCTCTTCAACGGCTTCTAGTCCCTGTTTTAAATCGGCAACTTCTGCTTTGAGTTTCTCGTTACGTTGTTGCAACTTTTTGTTCTTTTTTAGCTGTAGTTCATATAACAACTGCTTTTCCTTTAATTCTTTTGCTCCTCCAACACCAAACCAGTGCGCCCACAGCATGACAACTAATAAAAACAACAAAATTCCATTGACAACTTTCATGGTTTTAAAGATACTAAATTTAATTATAGAGCTTGATTTTAGGCTAAATAGATATTTTATGTAACATAAACAGTAATATTAATCATTAAAGAGATCCTAACAGACCTGCTTCCTTTATGGCTACAAGGTATTTTCTGGAGACTGGAATTTCGATACCATTTTTCATGGTAAGTATAGTCTTGCGAGATTGTTTTTTTACATTTGCTACCGCGTCTATTGCAATCCAATATGAACGGTGTACTTGCATTCCATTGTAGTTTTTCAACTCAATTAGTGCGTCTTTCATACGCATGAGTATCATGTGGTTGCCCTTGTTGGTATAAGCCAATAAGTAATGATCTTCCATAACAAAGCAGATTAAATTTTCACCTAATTCAGTTGGCAGTCTATTGATAAAAGATTGGCCGGGTATATCTTTGGAATAATTAGCAGGAGTCGCATTATCTTTATAAATGAGCCGTATTAAAGCATCAATGACAAGGCCTAAAATTAACACTTGCGGTATTATGTATGGTAATAAAGGGGCCTAAAAAGCCAAGTACCAGACCAAATAAGATAGTAATAAATAGTGTTTTAAGGGTTGGCAGCTTAATATTGCGAATTATATTGATGTCTACTTTACGATTCGTCAATGGTTTTGAGCCTGTATTGTGTGTGATTAACGAATATAGTATAACAGTTTGCGAAAGTGCAGTTGAAAATACTTAATATTTTATTTAAGCTCTAATTGTAATTATTCAATGTGTGTTTGGAAATTGCTGTAAGTCATTGGTAGCTAGGGATGCATTAATACATACATGTCTTTAAAGGCATATAAAACAACAACTGAAATCAATCTGAATTAGATTGCTGAATAGTTGCTTTTAATTTATATAAACATTGTGTAACATTAACATTTTCTATTCGTTATTTTGCATAGCAAATGAGGTGTCAGCAGATACCTCAATTAATAATATTTTGAGATATCTTATGATAGAAGTAAGTCAATTAAGTAAATCATACGGCAATATTATTGCCCTTGATAATGTAAGTTTCACAGCTAAATCTGGTGAAATATTTGGACTATTAGGTCCCAATGGTGCAGGTAAATCAACAGCTATTAATTGTATAAGTGGCCTTATATCAGCCTCTGAGGGCTCAGTAGGTATCAATGGTTATAATATCGCAAATGATGCAACCAAGGCAAAACAGTCCTTGGGTTTAGTGCCACAAGATTTGGCCTTATACGAAGAATTGTCGGCACATGAAAACTTGCTATTCTGGGGCTCTGCTTATGGTCTATCGGGCTCAGCATTGGAGCAAAGAATTCAGCAAGTATTAGTAGATGTTGGTTTAGAGTCTCGCCAAAAAGAAGCCGTTAAGCAATTTAGTGGGGGTATGAAACGACGATTGAATTTTGCCTGTGCTATCTTGCATAAACCTGCGGCTTTACTTCTAGATGAGCCAACAGTTGGTGTTGATCCACAATCTCGGGAACATTTATTACAAGCCATAATCAAATTAAAACAGCAGGGAACGGCGGTTATCTACACTACACACTATATGGAAGAAGCGGAAAGAATCTGTGATAACTTAGCCATTATCGACCAAGGTAAAATTATTGCAGCAGGGACAGTAAATGATTTACGGGTTCAGGTGGGGGAGCGTGATTTGATCACAATCAAGGGATTATTTAAGCAACTTAATGATAAAACATTACTGGAGAAACTTACTGCCGAGGTTTTGGAGTTTTCTGAGGGTGAGATTCGTATTCTGATAGCGGATGCCTCAAAACGCCTGACAGAAGTGCTCAACGTTGTTGAGAAAAGTTATGGTAAAGTTTCTCAGGTTTCTATTCAACAGGCTAATCTTGAGAGTTTATTTATTAAACTTACAGGTAGAGCTTTACGTGATGCGGCATAAAATATGATGAGCTTTACAAGAACAGTTGCATTCAACTCAATAAAAAAACTAGTGAAAGAAAAATGGCATCTTGCCATGTTTTTAATCATACCCTTAATGATGGGTGGTTTATTTTCGCTTATTTCTGGATCTGATGGACAACCCAAACCCGTTGGTACCCTGCTCATTACCGATCATGATGACAGTATGCTTTCACAGCTATTGGTGGGTGGCTTTAAACAGGGTCCAATGGCAGAAATGTTTATTAGCAAAAAAGTTGATCATGATGCTGCACAGAAAATAATGGCAGAAGGAAAAGCCAGTGTTTGGCTGGAAATAGAAGCTGGGTTTGCGCAAAGTTTTTTGGATGAAAAGCCGACAGTGATTAAACTTGTCAAAAACCCCAGTCAGAACATCCTGCCACAAATTGCAGAAACAGCGGTAGGTGTTATGGCTGACGGCGGGCATTATATTCAATTGTTATTCGCCACTGAGTTGAAGCAATTTAACAATCTACTAAGTGGCAAAGATGTTTCAGATACTGATATGGCATTGATGAGTGTACAGATTAAACACACAATGGAAGATCTTGAGCAACAGTTATTCCCGCCACAAATTAAAGCCATCAAAGAAAAGAAAGTAGTGAAAAAAACCAGCAGTAAATCATTTGTGTATTTGATGTTTCCTGGAATTTTATTTATGTCGTTACAGTTTTCAGCACAAGGTATGGCCCTGGAGTTCTGGAAAGATAAATCTCAGGGAATTAGTCGTCGATTGCAGGCAACTCCCTCAGGTTTAACTCAGTATTTAAATGGGAAACTCATTGCAAGTATATTTGTATATGTATTAATTGCTTTAGTCATTGGGGTATTGGGACTACTTTTATTGAACCTGAATATAAGTAAGCTCCTTATCATTATTGGTTGGTTGATACTTGCTGGTTTGGTTTTGGGTAGTATGATGTTATTTGTCTGTTTGCTTATGCCTACTGAGAAATCTGCCTCAGTGGTCACATCAGCCATGGTTTTTCCATTGATGATGTTGGGAGGTAGCTTTTTCCCATTTGATGTCATGCCGAAATGGATGGTAGCCATTGGCCAATATTTACCCAATGGTTATATGCTACAAAGCTTTAATCAGTGGTTTATCCATGATAAATCCTTATCTGTGTTAACCATTCCTACAATAATAGCTCTTGCTTTTATTGTGGTATTTTGGTTTATTAATAAGTCTCTTTTACCAAAATTTGTGAGAGTTTAAATGTTAAAAAAAATATTATTCATCGCAAAGAAAGATTTTCAGTATTCTCTAAAAGAAAAAACCTTATTGGTATGGTTATTTATTATGCCCATTGTTTTTTTTGGCTTTATTGGTTCAACTACAGGCGGGTTTGCGGGAAAGAGTATCAATACCACAACCAATGTGGCTATTTGGGAGCAGCACGCAGGTGATGCTGTTAATGACCCGCTGGCAAGACAAATTATTTATCGTCTTGAGCAGGAGGGTTTTACTCTACCTATTTTCAACCAGCAAAAGGACAAACAAGAATTAAAGTATTATTTTAAGGACTATACTCGAAGATTATGGTTGCCAGAAAATTTATCACAAAAACTGGCAAAAGATGAAAAAATTGAGATTAAATATGCCAGTAAAGCCAATGGTCTTACCCAGGATCGAGATCAATTTTCTATTGAAAAAGCTTTATACCAAACTTTGGGAGATATTTTAGTATTTAAAAAGCTCAACAATAATACCGACAGTCTCAATTTTGATGCCGTTAATGAATTGCCAAAAAATATTTATGTAGAGATCAGCTCCGCAGGTGAAAAGCTCAATATTCCATCTGGGTTTAATCAGGCTGTACCTGGTATTTTGGTGATGTTTATTATGATGATTGCATTATCCAGCGGTAGTCTTAGTATCTATTTAGAGCGACAATCTGGAGTGTTAAAACGACTGGCAGCCACACCTTTAACTCGTAAAGAAATCATCTTGGGTAAATGGCTGGGTAAATGGTTTATAACTATTTTACAAATAATTTACGGTATGGTGATAGGTTGGTTGTTATTTAAAATTCATTGGGGTAATCATTTAGTCGCCATTGTTGTCATATTATTATTGTGGGCAGCTTTTAATTCCGCATTGGCAGTGTTGCTAGGAAGTCTTGCGCAGTCAGAAGGTCAGGTCAGTGCGATTTCCACCATTTTTTCTTTATTACTGGCAGCTCTGGGTGGTTGTTGGTGGCCGATAGAAATCACGCCACAATGGATGCAAAAGTTGGCTAATTTCCTTCCCACGGGCTGGATTATGGACGCTTTGCATAAGTTGATGTATTTTGGTGGGCAATTGCAGGAGGTTTCTTTGCACATCATGGCTTTGCTGGTTTTATCACTTATTGCTGTCAGCATTGCTTTTAGTAAGTTTAAATTTTCTTAAATTTACTCTTAGCAATGAATAAAAAAGCCCTGCGAAATCCACCGACTTCGTATACCATCAGGTTGTTGCCATGATTTAATTACTGATTGCAATTTTAAATCACATTCATGTGCAACTACCTGTAATCAGAACACTGACAGGAAATATCATCAAATTTATTCATGAACACAATATTAACTTATTTGAATTGAACTCTTTTCTTCCAGTAGCGGATTAGATAGTTGCATATGTTAAAGATAATTTTGAAGAGTTTGCACAAATTGATAAACCTAATTGAAAAGTCATGAATTGTATTTCTAAAAATACACAATAGTTTAATTTTTATAAAATTTTTTCATGATATACTTATCGCGCTTAAAATTATACGAGTCAAAAGAGTATGCGTTGGAAAGGACAAAGACAGAGTAGTAATGTAGAAGACAGGCGAGGCCGTGCTGGTCGCATGGTTAGAGGTGGGGGTAAAATGAGTGTTATGACCGTTGTTATAGTCATTGTGATATCCGTTATCACAGGTAAAAATCCAATGTCATTATTACAGATGGTCGGTGGTTCACAACCAAGTAATAATTCATCATCTTCAGTGCCCGCTACACAACACTCGGCGGCAGATCAACAACTCGCTGCTTTTGCCAAGACTATTTTGGCCTCAACTGAAGATGCATGGGCGGCTGAATTTAAACGCAGAAATTCGAACTATCCAGCGCCAGGTATGGTGATATTTGATGGGGATGTACAGTCTGCCTGTGGAGTTAATTCTGAGCGTACGGGGCCGTTTTACTGTCCAGGGGATCATAAATTATATTTGGCCTTAGGTTTTTTCAAGCAACTCAGACGCATGGGTGCACCAGGTGATTTTGCTCAAGCATATGTTATCGCACATGAAGTAGGTCATCATATTCAAAATGTTACTGGTACAGAAAAAAAGATGCGCCAAATGCAAAGAAGAGACCCTGCCAATGCTAATCATTATTCTGTCTTGTTGGAATTACAGGCTGATTGTTATGCAGGGGTTTGGGCGGCTCTTTCGCAGCAACAAAAAAACTGGTTAGAAACAGGTGATGTTGAAGAAGGTTTAAAAGCAGCGGCCTCGATTGGTGATGATACTTTACAGAAAAATGCAGGCAGAAGGGTTAATGTTGAGTCATTTACTCATGGTTCATCACAGCAAAGAGTCAAATGGTTAAAACGAGGTATGAGTACTGGTGATTTCGGTCAGTGCGATACTTTTCAATAAAGTATTGAAAAGTATCTTCATCCTGCATTTTAATAGTGCTTTGTCATGGTCTTTTTCCAGGCTTTTATGCCAAGTAAAATGAGGGCTATATACACAACATATAAAAGAGCAGTTAAATACATGTGCTTCTGCCAGAAAAGGTATATCGAAAGCGTGTCAACCAACAACCAATAATACCAGTTTTCAAAAACTTTATAAGCCACCATAACAGTGGCAATAACTGCCAAAATTGATACAAAAGCATCAAGATAAGGAAAAGAAGATCCCAGCTTTGCCATTAAATAACCAATAATTGGAGTGAGTATTATACTCACCCCAATTATTTTAATGTGTCTGTTTAAAGGCCAATTTTGAATTTTACTGGGTTTTTGGTTATTTTTTTTATGCCATTGCCGCCAGCCATATACCGCCATGAACAAATAATAAATATTCAATATTGATTCAGATAATAATGAAACATTGTAAAATAAATAGATAAAAATAGCAGTGCTGATAAAGGCAAAAAACCAGCACCATATATTTTCTTTTACTACCAAAATCAAGTATAAAATAGCAGATAATACCGCAACGATCTCTAGCGGTGACTGGGCAAAAAGTGCATGGCTTATATTTTGTAGTATATTATCCATTAAAACTCATAATCAAAACTTACGCCCAAGTGCCTTGGCGAGCCCAGTTGCACATATAATGTATCTTCAAAATCAGGTGGTTCAAGTCCAAAAAAGAAACCTCTGGTGGCGTATTTTTTATTGAAAATATTATTACCCCAAAGTGTCAGTGCCCAGTTATCCTGTTCATAACCTATTCTTAAATTATACAATTGAAATGACTTTGATTGCTGATCATGAGAGTCAGAGAAATAAAAGCTGTCTTTACCTGAGACATCGATTCTGGCAAAAAAACCATTAAGGTTATGGTATTCTGAACCCAGTGAAAAAGTATAATTGGGTGCATGTGCCTGCGCTCTGCCATTAAAGTTGCCTTCTGTAGTAACAAAATCATCAAACTCTGCTTGCAACAAGCCTAGTGATCCAAAAATGTCAAAACTGGACGACAATTGGTAATTAAAATCGGTCTCAATACCATAATTGCTACCTGTTGCTGCGTTGCCAGTGAAGAAAACAAAAGTCAATGGGTCATTTGGATCAGTTTGACGTGAGGTACTGATCTGCATATCTTTGCGTTTGGAATAAAAAGCAGACAGATTCCACTGTAGTCGATAATCCATAAAGAAACCCTTTATCCCAGATTCCAGATTCCATAAGGACTCTGGCTGATATTCTCTTAACTCATCGGGGATACTGGTTGCTAGATTAAAGCCACCTGCTTTATATCCCCTTGCCAGGGTAATATAAGTATTCACTGTGTCTGATAATTTGTGATTCAGCGATATTTGCCCACCCCACATGTTATCAGTTGGAGAAACATCTATGCCATTACTATCAGTATAATTGGCACTGCGTCTTTCCAGCCTTAATCCAGTTGACAAAGTGTTAGTGGCAGTTAGTTCGGTATCAAGATGTGCGAATAAAGCCACTGATGTTGAATCAAAATCACTTTGTAACTGTCGAGAAACATCACCATTATATAACTCCTCAATACTGTTATCCTCAGCCATATCCAATACATATAAGCCAACTAACCAATCTGTTGATTGATTAAATATTTTACTGTTGTCATTTGATAATAATCTAAATTCCTGAGAAATGTGGGTGCGTTCGCGGATATTGACGGAAGTGAAATCATTGGGGAAAACTCTCCCCAAAATATGTCATTACCCCAATCCCCATCAAATGAATAATCTATATCAGCATTCATATAACTACTGATACTCAATACATCAAAGGCCTCTCCATGCCAGTTTGTTCGTATCGCAAGGCCAGTTGAATCCTGTTGGTCTTTGCCTGGTTTATCACTGTGTACTGTCAGTGTGTTTTCAGGGGCAAAGCTGTCAAAGCCGTTGTTAATATTGGCTTTTAATAATGTCACATTGATATCCAGTTCATCATTGGCTTGCCAAAATAGTTTGCCACGGGCAATAAATTCATCTCTGTTATTGGTATCATCACTATTAAAAAAATCATTGTGCCTGAAACCGTCAGCATTATATTGATGGATGGAAAACCGATAAGCGGTGTTATCATTTAAGCCACCCGTGGCACGAAAACCAAAGGCCCTATCACCATCATCACCGATTAGGGTTTCTATTTTGTATGAATCCTCAAACTCAGGAGCTTTGGTTTTGACATAGATTAATCCAGCCAAACCATTGGCGCCATATCGGGTGCCTTGTGGGCCACGCAACACTTCAATGTGATCGACATCAAATAGCGTTGCCACACCACCAAGGGCAGAAAAGTCAATGTCATCAACCACAAAACCAACCGATGGATTGGGAGCCCCTTCATATTGAGAGCGTTCTCCAATACCACGTATCTGAAAATAGCGTGGTCGATTACTGGCTGATGACCAATTGAGGTTTGGCACCAGGTTCATCACATCCTCAAAATGTTGAGTACCTGCTTTCTCTAGGGTTTCTGAATCAAGTACAGATATACTATTGGAAATTTCTGACTGTAGAGTGTCATCACGTAAGTCGGCTGTGACTACTGTTTTATCCAGTTTTGTGATTTTCTCATCAATGGCTTCGACCGCCAACAAGTGTGAGGTGAATATAATACTGCTTAACAGTATTGCGTGCTTAATTTTATGCATGGATTTTTACCCTTTAGTTTTATTGAATACTAGTTTGTAAAAATCCGGCGACAGACGTTTTGAATTGGTTGGTTTGTTCCATTCCTACGCCGGTACTAACCGGATCAGGTTCAAAGGGTCCACAATAAATGTGTCTCAGGACAAGTCCACCCCTAGGAATGCGTACATTTTAGCAAACAATTGAGAGTATTGCCAACAAATGAGTTATCATTGGGATTCATTACAGAATTTCTAAATACTTATGTTTCAACCAGGTTATTTTAAACAGGAAAGTAAACAACAAATGTTGAGGTTTATTGAAAAACATTCACTGGCTAGTATCGTCTCTTTGTCTTCACAAGGCTTGATAGCCAATCACATACCTATGATCATAGTTGCAAGAGAAGAGAAGTTTTTTTTGCAAGGTCATGTTGCCAAAGTCAATAATATTTGGCAGGATTATGATGAGAGTACTGATGTTCTGGCAATTTTTCATGGTCCGGATGCTTATATTTCTCCCAATTGGTATCCAAGCAAAAAAGTGGATGGCAAAGCAGTACCAACATGGAACTATGTTGCAGTACATGTTTCTGGCAGAATAACTTTTTTTCAGGATAAACAATGGTTGTCACAACACCTGGATAAGCTCAGTCATTTTAATGAAAAAAGCATGTCCACACCATGGAAGATCAGGGATGCTCCAAAGGATTATATCGAAAAAATGCTGATGGCTATCGTTGGGCTTGAAATTGAAATAAAGGATATCAAGGGCAATACAAAAATGAGTCAAAACCATTGTGCTGAAAATAGAGCAGGTGTAATCGAGGGTTTAAATTCATTTGGCAAAACAGATGTAGCCTGCTGGGTTGAAAAACCTAACAACATATGCGAGACATAAGTTACAATTAGCACTCCATAAACATTTATAATATCCATGTACAACTTAAACAGCGAACCATTTAAACTAGAGCGGGATGTTGAGGCCATTGTTGTGCCTTCAGGACAATCCATGAACTTACCAGCAGGAACTGTTGGCTATATTACCCAATCACTGGGTGGAAGTTTCACCGTTTTTATTGATGGCAGTATGTTTATGATATTGGGGCACAACGCAGATGCTTTGGGCAAAGAAGCTTTGCCATTACCCGTCTTAAAAGAAAATGCCAGTCTGAAAGATGTAGAGGAGGCTGTATGGAAGCAACTAGATAGTGTATATGATCCAGAAATCCCTGTCAGTATTGTAGAGCTTGGTCTTATTTATGAATGCCATATAGATAAAAATGATAAGGGCTATGATGTAAAAATAGCGATGACCTTAACCGCGCCAGCTTGTGGAATGGGCGATGTATTGATCGCTGATGCGCAAACCAAAATAAAACTTATCCCTGATATCCATAGTGTTAATTGTGATTTGGTATTTGATCCTCCCTGGAGTCAGGAGATGATGTCGGAAGTTGCTAGATTAGAAACTGGCATGTTATAACTCTTCTCCACATCTTCTGCAATAGTTTGCATTTGCGGTGTGACCTCTTAAGCCACAGGCTTCACATCGGCGAGAGTACTTTCTGGATCTTTTAGTTATTTTATTTATCTCAGAAGCAAAAATTCCTGTGGGAATGGCGATGATAGAAAAACCGGTTAACATAATAAATGATGCCACGGTTCTTCCCAAAACCGTATGTGGCGCTATATCGCCATAACCGACTGTGGTTAAGGTCACTACTGCCCAATAGATGCCATGGGGAATACTGGTAAAACCATTTTCTGGACCTTCAATCAAATACATCATTGAGCCAAAAATAACCAATACTGTTAGAACAAAAAAGAAGAAAACAAAAATTTTATGTCGACTGTTATGAATAGCAGTCATCAACAATTCCGTTTGGTCGGTGTATTGCACCAGTTTCAGTATTCTAAATATGCGTAATATCCTTAGTATACGAATGATTAATAAAGATTGGGTCCCAACAAAAAACAAGGATAAATAAGTGGGTAATATCGACAAAATATCAACAATGCCGAAAAATGAAAATATATATCCGATTGGTTTTTTGATACTTATTAATCTTAAGATATATTCTAGTGTAAATGCAATAGTAAAAAACCACTCCAAAATATAAAAGAACTCACCATAATCAAGGTGGATTTGAGAGACACTATCAAGAACAATGATAAGCACACTAAGAACAATAAAGCCAATGAGCATGATATCAAACCATTTACCAGCAGGGGTATCTGCATGGTAAATGATTTTAAATATATTGTAACGCCAGTTCTGTATATTTGGAGGTAGTTCTTTCATAAAAACTAAATGTCTTCCTGTAGCCCGATTCCATCTAGGCCAGCTGCCAGAGTATTGGCATCGCCTCCTTGAGACAGTTTAATGGCGAGGCGCACTTCATTGGCTGAATCAGCATGTCTAAGTGCATCTTCATAGGTGATTTCACCTGCTTGATACAATTCAAATAATGCTTGATCAAATGTTTTCATACCCAAGTTAGTGGATTTCTTCATTAATTCCTTTAGCTTATGAATTTCACCTTTGCGAATCAACTCTTTGGCTAAAGGAGTATTAATCAAAATTTCAACTGCGGCCCTTCTGCCTTTACCATCGGGTGTGGGGATAAGTTGTTGTGCAATCATGGCTTTCATATTTAAGGATAAATCCATTAATAACTGATCACGTCTATCCTCTGGGAAAAAATGAAGAATTCGATCTATTGCCTGATTGGCATTATTGGCATGTAAGGTCGCTAGACAGAAGTGGCCTGTCTCTGCAAAGGTGATAGCATGCTCCATGGTTTCTCTGGTTCTGATTTCACCAATCATGATGACATCTGGTGCCTGACGCAAGGTGTTTCTCAATGCTATTTCAAATGATTCGGTATCAATACCAACCTCTCTTTGGGTGATGACGCATCCCTGGTGTTCATGCACATATTCGATTGGGTCTTCAATGGTGATGATATGTCCTGTGGTATTGACATTTCTGTAGCCAATTAGAGCTGCTAAAGAGGTTGATTTACCAGTACCAGTGCCACCAACAAATATCATTATTCCTCTTTTAGTTAGTGCCAGATCCTGTAAAACATCAGGTAAGTTAAGAGACTCAAATGTTGGGATTTTGGTTTCAACTCGTCGAATAACCATACCCACAGCAGTGCGCTGATAAAATGCACTGACACGAAAACGACCAACAGCAGCAACCCCAATGGCAAAGTTACACTCATGGGTTCTTTCAAAAACTTCTTTTTGGGATGGTGACATAATTCCCAGCACCAGGTCTCTTGCCTGTGCTTTGGATAATGGTGATTGGGTAATAGGAACCACGCGACCATGTATTTTAATACTGGGAGGTAAATTTGCCGTAATGAACAAATCAGATGCTTTCTTGTGAGCCATTAATTTTAAATATGAATTAAAATCCATAATGAGTTCCTCTTGTTATTAATCAAAATCAGTTTTGTTCATTGCCCGGTCTCGGGCATGTTGTCGTGTTACCACGCCTTTCTTTACCAGATCCAGTAAACATTGATCCAAGGTTTGCATACCATAACCCTGTCCCGTTTGAATGGAAGAGTACATTTGTGCTACTTTATCTTCGCGGATAAGGTTTCTTATCGCAGGTACTCCAACCATTATTTCATGTGCTGCAACACGCCCGCCACCTACTCTTTTTAATAAGGTTTGGGCAACAACTGCACGCAGTGATTCTGACAACATCGATCGTACCATTGGCTTTTCACCCGCAGGGAATACATCAATAATACGGTCAATGGTTTTTGCTGCTGAACTGGTATGCAAGGTACCAAAGACCAAATGCCCTGTTTCTGCAGCTGTTAGTGCCAGTCTTATGGTTTCCAGGTCACGGAGCTCACCAACCAAAATAATATCAGGATCTTCTCTTAATGCTGATCTTAATGAATTATCAAAGCTCTGTGTATCTCGATGCACTTCACGCTGATTTATTAAACATTTATTACTGGTATGCACGAATTCGATAGGGTCTTCAATGGTTAAAATATGGCCATGCTCATGTTTATTGATATAATCAATCATTGCCGCCAGGGTTGTCGATTTTCCCGAACCAGTGGGACCTGTTACCAAAATCAAACCTCTTGGAACATTGATTAACTCCTTAAATATTGGAGGGCAATTTAAATCTTCCAAAGTTAAAATTTCGGTAGGAATGGTTCTAAATACCGCAGCACAACCACGGTTTTGATTATAAGCATTAACACGAAATCGAGCTAGACCAGGTATTTCAAACGAAAAATCTATTTCCCAAATTTCTTCATACTCTTTTCTTTGCCCATCACTCATGATGTCATAAATCATGGCATGCAACTCTTTATGATCTAAAGGAGGTAAATTAATTCGTCTGACATCACCATCAACCCGGATCATAGGCGGTAAACCAGCTGACAAGTGTAAATCAGATGCTTTGTTTTTAACGGAAAAAGCAAGTAGCTCAGCAATATCCATAGATTCAACCTTAGTATTATGTAATCATTAATTTTATAATTGTTACGCTATAAATTCCACACTTTTTTAAGCATCTACAAGTTTTCATGGAAATATCAGATAGTGACCCATTACGTCAACACAATTAATATACGATCTGACAATATAGTGACATTGTATTTTTTTAAATCGGTTATATGGTACTTCCTGCACTACTATACATAAAGGCTAAACTGGCGTAATGGTCTTATAGTTCGGCAGATAGCGTTGATTTGATTAAAAAATATAACCGTCATTCCTGTGAAGGTGAGAAAAATGACTAGATCTGGCAGTGATAATAGGTGTTATTT
>JAESTH010000162.1 GCA_016763695.1 Alcanivoracaceae bacterium | reverse complement strand
TGCCTTTGGTTTTCATCCGCTGGCAACAGGCTTGCAGGACTTGTTTAACCAAAATAAAATGGCAATAGTACATGCCACTGGTTTACTAGAGGCCAATAGAAGTCATTTTGTTTCAACAGCATTAATGGAATTAGGAGTACAAAGCGCATCATCAAATTTAGGAACAGGTTGGTTAAGCAGATACTTTACCTCTTCTCTAACCACACCAGACAATGCGCTTATTCCTTCTATTGTGCCATCATATAATAATACCGATGCAGTATTAGGAGATCCATCTGCACTGGTGATGGGTTCACCAACCGAGTTTAGTTTAAATCTGGGGCACTGGGCATGGGAAAGCGCTATGCAAACCACACTAACAGAAATATATGCCTCTCCAGACTCTACAGAGGATATGGTTGCACAACAAACATTAAATGCTTCGCAAGTGATACAGGGCATTGATTGGGATAATTATGTGCCTGGAGACAATGCGCAATATCCAGCAGGGTTTTTTGGTAATCAATTAAAAACCATTGCACAATTGTATAAAGAAAATGTCGATCTTGAGGTTGCCTATGTACCAACTGGTGGTTGGGATACGCATATTGGTCAGGGGACCGGTACAACGGGTGAATTTGCTGGATTGGTGCAGGAGCTATCAGATGGTTTAAAAGCCTTGCATCAGGATTTAACCGCAAGTCATGCAGGGCGATTTACTATTATTGTTCAGAGTGAATTCGGTAGAAGAGCTTATGAAAATGATAGCAATGGTACTGACCATGGTTATGGAAACCCGATGTTTATTATTGGTGACAATGTTAATGGTGGTTTTTATGGGCAGTTCCCAGGCTTACAGCCAAACCAGCTTTTCGAAGGTGATGATGTTGATGTAACCGTAGATTACCGAGACGTTGTTAGTGAAATATTAATGAAAAGATTACAAAATCGTTTTCTTGGCTTTATTTTCCCTGAGTACACTGATTACACACCATTGGGTGTTGTTTCAGGAGAAGATTTAATTCCTGTTTATGATTTTGATTACGACCCATTGTTTGCCTCTGGTTTGACTGATCATTTTGACCCATTTATCAGTATTGTAGAGACAAGGCATGCCTTGTCTCTACGTTAGTTCCATATGCCTAACAGTGTCCCACTCAATAAAATAACCGTAGGTATCGAAATTTAGTACCGTAAAAGTAAATTTTGCTTTGTTAGTTAGCCTTAGTATAAGATGTAATGATATAAACAATAATCATAAAAGGGAAATAACTTATGAAATATCTGATTGCAATTATTACAGGGTTCTTTGTTGGTGGTCTTAGTCATGAAACAAATGGTTACCTGTTAGGTGGATTTATTGGCTATTTGTTGATGCAATTATCTGACTTAAAATTAAAAATCAACAATCTTGAAATCCGTTTAAGAAATAATCAACAAAAGAAAAGAGTGGAAAAAGCACAAAGTCATTTGTTTAATAAAAATCAAGATCACCGTTCCAACGTTGATGAAAGTATTCATGAACAAATGGCTAAAACAAAAAGCGTTAAGGATGCCATTGAAGATAAAACTCAGGCAATTACAACCCAGCCTGTCAGTCAAAATAATAACACTAAAATTGAGACATTTGAATTGGATAGGGAGCAAATAAAAAGAATGTCTCCAGAACTCTATACAAATGAACTTGAGTTAAATTCTGCAGAAAAACAACATAAGCAAGCCGCTCAACATGTTGTTAAGTCAAAGATAAAACAACAAATAAAACCGCAAATAACCAAAACAAAACCCACGCCTGTGGATAGAGTATTTTTAAAACTCAAATCTTTAATTATTGGCTATTTTTCTGAGGGTAACTCTATGGTACGCACTGGTATGCTGGTGCTGTTTATTGGTGTGGCTTTTTTATTGAAATATGTAGCAGAACGAACTGTTGTTCCTATTGAGTTTCGATATATCGGTGTGACTTTTGCCAGTTTACTTATGTTGGTTCTTGGTTGGAAATTACGCCACAAACGGGCTGGTTTTGCTCTAAGTTTACAGGGAGGCGGAGTTGGTTTGTTGTATTTGGTACTGTTTGCAGCGATGCGACTGCATAACCTTTTACCTGCACAAATGGTTTTGTTTTTATTGATCGCTGTTGTGATGCTTTCAGCTATATTGGCAATATTATCAGATTCAAAGGCATTGGCAATTATTGGCATGATTGGTGGTTTTGCAGCACCTATATTAACCTCTACTGGTTCTGGTAGTCATGTACAACTGTTCTCTTATTATTTACTGCTAAATATTGGTGTATTTGCAATTGCCTGGTTTAAATCATGGCGTATTTTAAATGTGATTGGATTTGTTGCTACTTTTGGTATCGGCTCATTGTGGGGATTTAAATATTACAAGCCAGAATTTTTATTAAGTGTAGAGCCATTTTTAATCAGCTATTTTTTACTTTATACATTTATTGCGGTATTGTTTGCTTTAAAACAGCCACCTCAACTTAAAGGCATAAATGATGGAACCATCATATTTGGTACACCATTGATTGGTTTTGCTCTACAGGCTGGATTGATGAAGGATATGGAATATGGGCTGGCCTATTCATCCTTGGCATTGGGTGTGTTTTATGTGTTGTTTGCCTATGTTATTAAACGGCTGAACAAAGCCTATATGAAAGATTTGATAGAATCGTTTGTGGCTCTGGGAATTGGTTTTGCAACATTGGCTATTCCACTTGGTTTCGATGGGCGGGTGACATCAGCAATGTGGGTGGCAGAAGGCAGTGCTTTGCTGTGGGTCGGTATTAGGCAATATCGAGTGTTTCCACGGTTTAGTGGCTATGCACTTACTGCGTTTGGTATGGTGGCCTTTTTTATGGAAAACAAGGCAGATGTTCAGTTGATTCCTTGGTTAAATGCAGATTATATTGGTACATTGATTATTACTCTGGCCGCTACTTTTGTTGGTTTATATAGCCGTGCTAATAGCCATAAGTTATTATCTGTTGAAGAAAGGCTGATTCCGACTTTGATGATTGTTGCAGCTGCATTCTGGTGGATATATGGTGGTATATCAGAGATTAATATTCATTATTATAATATTCGTTTTTTATTGATGGAATTATTTTTAAGCATCAGTAGCATTGTCTTATTGATTTTAGCTAATAGAATCAAATTTAAGT
>JAESTH010000161.1 GCA_016763695.1 Alcanivoracaceae bacterium | reverse complement strand
GGGCTTTATGATTTTGGCCAAATTGGCCAATACAACATTGCCTTTTGTTATCAAAGGGTTGGTAGATCAATTTTCTGGAGAAAGTTCAAAGGCAACAATCGCTGGTATAGAAGAACTCAATAGCTGGTTGTTGGCACCAATTGCTCTGGTGGTGATTTATGGACTATTAAGATTTGCTAATGTTTTATTTGGTGAGATCAGAGACACTTTGTTTGGTCGAGTCACAGAAAGAGCCATGCGCAGAATTGGGTGCAAAGTTTTTATCCATCTACATAACCTGGATCTGGATTATCATCTGAATCGTAATACAGGTGGTTTATCTCGAGACATAGAGCGTGGAGTAGGTGGAATTAGTTTCCTTATGCGTTTTATGATATTTAGTGTCTTGCCAGCCTTGATAGAAATTTTCTTGGTACTTATTATTTTGCTTAGTAAATATGGCATCACTTTTGCCCTCACCACTCTGACATCAATTGTTGTTTATATTGCATTTTCGGTAAAAGTCACTGAATGGAGAAAAAGTTTTCTTAGGGCGACCAATAAAGCGGATTCTGAGAGTAATTCTCGCGCTATTGACAGCGTATTGAATTACGAGACGGTTAAATATTATACCAACGAAGCGTTTGAAGCCAATCGTTATGATATCAATTTAATGCAGTTGGAAAAAGCCAAGAGGAAAAATAGATTATCTTTGCTTATCCTCAATGGTGGTCAGGCTTTGATCATTAGTTTATCCATGACAGCAATGATGTTGCTTGCAACCCTTGGTGTGCAAAGAGGTGATTTGACGGTTGGTGATTTTGTCCTCATCAATGCTTTTATGATGCAATTATTTATCCCCTTGGGGTCACTTGGATTTGTCTATCGAGAAATTAAAACATCTTTAATCAATATAGAGCAGATGTTTTTATTACTCGATATTAAATCAAAAATAACCGATATTAAAGGCGCAACAGATCTACAAATAAAACAGGGAAAAATTAGATTTGATCAAGTTCAGTTTGATTATCAAAGTACCAGAAAGATTATTAAGGGAGTAAGTTTTGAAGTATCATCAGGTCAGACTATTGCGGTAGTGGGTGCCAGTGGTTCAGGCAAGTCTACTCTGGTCAAGTTATTGTTTCGTTTGTATGATCCTACCGAAGGCAGGGTTTTGATAGATGGACAGGATATTAAAACAGTGAGCCAAAATTCATTGAGAAGAGCCATTGGCATCGTTCCTCAGGACACTGTTTTATTCAATGATTCAATTTTGGAAAATATCCGTTACGGCAAAACTTCAGCAACTGATGAAGAAGTGCAACAAGCCATTTCTATGGCACACTTAGATGACTTTATTGCTCAATTGCCTGAGGGAACGAATACAAAAGTTGGAGAGCGAGGCTTGAAGTTGTCAGGTGGAGAAAAGCAACGGGTGGCTATTGCCCGTACAATTTTGAAAAATCCGCCGATAATGGTTTTTGATGAAGCGACTTCTTCACTGGATAGTAAGTCAGAACAAATGATATTAAAAGCCATTAATGAAATTGCCAAGAGTACAACAAACTTAGTGATTGCTCATCGTTTGTCCACAGTAGTTAATGCGGATAAAATTATTGTTTTGGACAAAGGTAAAATAGTGGAGCAAGGAAGTCATGAAGCCTTACTAGCCAAAGAGGGCTTTTATGCTGAACTATGGATGGCTCAACAAAATAAGAATGATTTGCTTTAAAGTCAGGTTCTAGGTATAAACTTAGAGATTGTTAGGCGATACCAAGCTTCTCCATATTAAGCCTGTGAAGCTCACTTCACAGGCTTATTTTCCATTTATATTTAGTCGGCTTTCCAATCAGGCATTCTTCCTGGGGTCCATGGAGCACCCATGGCCTCGGCTTTGTTTTCGAAAGATTTGAGATCAGCTTCAATTATTTTCAGTTCTTTCAAAACACCTGAAAACTCAGTTTTGGCAATATCATATGATTGACGGTAAAGCTCGGGGATATCTGATTGTGACTCAACCAGTCCAGCAAATATAGTCCCAACTCTTTGCGATATAGACCAAGGTACAGGCTCGGCTCTTGATGCAATGATTGAATCGCCATGGAGTTTAACTTTAAGAGTAGTCAATCTGGCTTTAACCTTATTAAGGTCCTGGACGTCATTTTCAGTAGCAGCGGCGGTTAAATGCATGGCTTCCTGCAAATGCTTAATGCGGTTGCCCATTTCTTTGACCTTACTATTTACACCGTCAACGGCACGTTGGATTTCTACAATCTGTTTGTGAAAAGTCTGTACGGCTAATGGGTCTTTTGTGATCTCTGGACTATTATTGAGAGACTTCAGCGTGAATGACTGTGTTTCTCCCAAAGTGACTAATTGACCAGCCTGACGTTTCATTAGTGTCACTGAGTATTTTCCTGGAAGTGCCAATGCTCCCATTGGAGCTGATGCCCAATAGGGAATAAATTTTGGCTTTTTCAGTTGTACTGGATCAGGTGGGGTCAAACGCATATCCCACTGTGTACGGTGGAAGCCTTTTTTATTGGTGGCTTTGATTCTTCTCATCACATTGTTATGACTGTCTCTGATGACAAAATGAAGGCTTGGTGCAGCTTCATTGTCCTCTTTTCTTAATTCATCCCATGATGGATAAGGGGTATCAGCAGCCTCTTTTTCTAGTTTAGCTTCCTTATCTTGGCGCTGTTTTTTTAGAGATTTAAACTCATCTTTTAAATGATAGGAAAAACTTGCACCATATGGAGGGTTTTTGGCGGTGAAAAAGGCGCTACCAGAGGAACCTTTTTCTCGATCATCATATAAATCACCTTCGATGTATAACCAGGTGTCTTTAATGGGGAATAAGGTGGCAGCCTGTTTTAGTTCAGCCTGTTTGCTACGCAGTGGAGAATAATCATCAACAATATAGGCACCCCGTCCAAATGTACCAACCACTAAATCATTTTCACGCCTTTGGATTTCCAAGTCTCTAACGGCAATGGTTGGTAACTTTTTAAATTTATGCCAATTGTTACCACTATCCTGAGTAAAAAATACACCGAACTCAGTACCAACAAATAATAAATTGGCATCAACATGATCCTCTACGATTGTGTGAGCTGAGCCTCTTGTTGGTAAATTACCGCTGATTGACTTCCAGCTTTTGCCTTGGTCAGTGGTTTTTAACACATAAGGCTTAAAGTCACCACGTTTGTGGTTATCAAATGTTGCATAGGCAATATTTTTATCATGAGATGAAAATAGTACATCTGAAACATAAGTCATATCAGGCACTTTTGCAAAGCTTTTTACGGAGTTCCACTCTTTGCCAGCATTGTTGGTGATGCTAATGATACCATCATCAGAACCAACCATCAGCAGACCTTCTTGCAATGGACTCTCGGTGATGCCAATAATACTACCATACATGGATGTTGATTTGTTTTTGGCAACGGCATCAACACTCCATACTCTGCCCATTACTTTGAGTTTATTGCGGTCAATTTTTTGGGTTAAGTCAGGGCTAATGGCACGCCAGGAATTACCGCGATCATCAGATTGAAATACCTTCTCAGCGGCATAATACAGGCGAGTGCTATTATGTGGGCTGATTAACAATGGTGTGTTCCAGTTCCACTTATAGGCTTTTTCACCACTTTTTGGGTGTGGTGTCAGATAGACGCGTTCCTTTGTACGCTTATCATAGCGAGCAAGGCCTCCATATTGATATTGTGCATAGATGATATTTGGGTCATTTGGGTCAATTTGGGGTTCATAGCCATCACCACCTAGCACAATGTGCCAATCTGCATTGGTAATGCCATGAATGACACTGGTTCTGGATGGGCCACACAGAGAGTTATTGTCCTGTGTTCCACCACAGACATTATAAAATGGTTCGGCATTATCAGGAGTCACGCGGTAAAACTGGGCAATCGGCAAATTACGCACATGACGCCAGGTTTGGCCTCGATCGTAGCTTTCATAAATACCGCCATCGCCACCAATATACAAATGCTCGGTGTTGTCAGGATCAATCCATAAGGCATGATCATCTACATGGCGAAATTTATCTGATAATGGCTTCCAGGTTTTACCTGCATCTTCAGATATATTAGTAAAGGTACTTAGAGAGTAAAGTCTGTCTGGATTTTTGGGGTCAACTACCAATTCATTATAATATTGTGGGCTGCTGGCGACATGGTCAGACTGTTTTTTGAATGTTTGACCAAAGTCTCTGGAAATATAGACACCTTGCTCTTTTTTATTGGCTTCAATAATTGTGTAGATGGTATCAGGGTTTGAAGGTGCGTTGGTTATGCCGATTCTTCCCATGTGTTCTTTAGGTAAACCTGATTTTATTTGCGTCCAGCTTTTACCACCATCAGTAGTTTTATGTACACCACTGCCAGGGCCTCCATTAATCAGAACCCATACATGACGTCTGCGTTGATAGCTACTGGCAACAATAGTGTCTGGATTACGTGGATCAACAACAAATTCATTGATACCTGTGTATTTATCAATATTAAGAATACGCTGCCAGCTTTTGCCACCATCAGTGGTTTTATATAAGCCACGGTCTCCTCCATCACTCCATAATGGCCCTTGCGCTGCAACTAACACAGTATCTGAATCATCAGGATTGATCCATATTTGGGAAATGTGGCCAGAATCCTTGAGTCCAACATTCTTCCAGCTTTTGCCACCATCAACGGATTTATAGACACCATCACCATAGGCGACACTGCGTTGTGCATTGTTTTCTCCTGTTCCCACCCACATAATAGATGGATTATTTTGGTCTATAGCCATGGTGCCAATGGAGTATGAACCTTCATTATCAAAAATAGGCTCCCAGGTAATGGTATTGTTGGTTGTTTTCCATAAATTTCCTGCCGCTGTGGTGACATAAAACTCATGTTTGCGTTGTGGGTGAAAAGCAAAATGAGAAATCCGCCCCGAAATCATGGCTGGACCTATGTTTCTTAATGGCATACTTGCCAAAGGGTGAGATTCATTTTTATCATTTGTTTTCTTGTCTTTAGCCAATACTAAGGATGAAAATCCCATTGACAATGCGATTAAATAAATCACAAGCATAATTTTCGATAAATTGGTCTTACTTGGGTGCATAGATTACCTCTGTTTTCATGTTTTTTAGTTTATACTGGTAATCATACCAGAATAATGATTTTAATTGTTATAAGTCCTCAAAAGCGTTAACAAGTTATTTTAATGAAATATTAAATATAGGGTATCTCTATTAATTAGGGTTTAGGAAATATGTACATAAAGTATTTGAGAACAAGTCGAAAATGTAAGCTAATAGTGTGCTATTGGCGGCATTTTTGGCGAAGTTATCGAGTGCTTTATGCGGATATTTGCAAATCATCAATTAATAGAGGTGCCCTATAGCGTGTTAAGATCAAGATTATTGCGGTTCGATAACTTACATGTACTTGTGAATAGTTGTGATTGTTGAGTGTATAATAGGGGGGTAAAACGGTTGTTGGAGAGAGGAATGAAACAAAGAATTATTGGCTTTGATGTAGCCAGAGCATTGGCTGTTTTTGGGATGGTGGTGGTTAATTTCAAAATTGCCATGGGCGCAAAAACAGGTAGCACGATATTATTATGGTTTGCCAGCCTTTTTGAGGGCAGAGCATCCGCTCTGTTTGTAGTTTTGGCAGGTATTGGTATAACTTTTTTAACCAATGCAGATAGAAAATCAAATAATAGTTCATCAATAAAACACGCAAGAACATCGTTAATTAAAAGAGGACTATTACTGGTGGTAATAGGCTTGGCTTATTCACCAATTTGGGTGGCTGATATTTTACATTTTTACGGGTTTTATTTTTTAATAGCCGCTATGATTTTCACCATAAGTAATCGGAAATTACTCATGGTTTCTGTATTTGTTACACTGCTGTTCCCATTATTAATGATGCTATTTGATTATGATAAAGGTTGGGACTGGAGTAGTTTTACTTATCATGGTTTTTGGACATTTGATGGTATGGTCAGGCATATATTTTTTAACGGATTTCATCCTGTTTTCCCCTGGGCTGCATTTCTGGTTTTTGGAATGTGGCTGGGTCGCCAGGATTTGACTGTAAACAAGGTAAGGAATAAATTATTTCTCTATGCCAGTATGATATGGCTGTTTACTGAAACAGGTTTTTACTGGTTACGCCATTCATTTACAGGACTAAATTCGATAAGTCTATCAGCAGAAGATGCAAGGCTGTTATTTTCAACATCAATCATTCCACCTTTTCCTCAATATATTTTAGCAGCAGGCAGTCTTGCTGTTATGGTGATAATGAGTTGCTTGTATATTTCGGAACGGTATTCAAAAAATAAATTAATTCTATCGCTGTATCAAACAGGGCAACTCGCTCTGACACTTTATGTAGCACATGTTATTATTGGTATGGGCTTTTTAGATGCAATAAATAGTCTGAAGAACCAAACCATTGATTTTTCATTGTTTAGCACCTTGGTATTTTGTTTAACAGGCATGATTTTCAGTGTTTTATGGCTGAAACACTTTAAAACAGGTCCATTAGAATGGATTTTTAGGAAAATTGTTAAATAGTTAATATTTTTAACATGGTTTATATAGATAGTATGAAACAATAAAATAAATAAATTTAGTTGGAGAGTTAATATGGCAGAGTCACGTGATTATTTAGAGATGTCTTTTCGTTCGATAGAATGTTTTGCAAATGATGGAAAACTTGATGCAGAAGAATTGGGAGCCATCTTTGCCATTGCCGAAAAAGACGGTGAAATTGATCAAAATGAAATCAGGGTGTTGAAGAAGATTATTTCCCTGATAAGGCCATCTGAGTTGGATGATGCCATGAAACAAAAACTGTCAGAAATATCAGAGAAAATTGATTTATAAATAAAGTAAAGGAGTAACACATGAAGCATATTGAATGGAGTGATTTTCAAAAAATAGAACTCAGAATTGGTACCATCATTGCTGTTGATGATTTCCCAAAAGCCAGAAACCCTGCTTACATTTTGAGAGTCGACTTTGGCAGTGAGATAGGTGTAAAAAAATCTAGTGCACAGATAACTGATCTTTATAATAAAGAAAACTTGTTGGGTAGGCAAGTCATGGCTGTGGTCAATTTTCCTGCCAAACAAATTGGTTCAATCATGTCTGAGTGTCTAGTTACTGGCTTTCATAATGACGATGGTGCTGTGGTTTTAGCTGTGCCCGATTCTCAAGTAGCTAATGGCACGCGTTTGGCATAGTATTTGGGCTTATCTTTTGTATTGAATGATGAAAATACTTGATGAAGATATTGCCCTTTTAGATAACCTCAAAAAGTCATTTTGCCGCTACTGGTTTTTGTGGTTGGTTTTGC
>JAESTH010000160.1 GCA_016763695.1 Alcanivoracaceae bacterium | reverse complement strand
TGGGTTGAGAGCATACAAAGATAAGCAACTACGGTTATTAAAAAAGCATTGGGTTGCGGCTTTGGCTACGTTAGAAAAATTGATCATCGAGCCTCAAGCATGTTGCTAGTATTCGTGGGGATCACTCAGCATCGGAGTAATGCCTACTCCTGCACTAATAAGTACCGAAGGCATACCTATTTCACCACGATCTAAGAAAAAGTTTCCGCTAGGGGGCATCAGTTCAATAATATCGCCATTTTTAACCATATCATGCATGTAACTTGAGCCTAAACCGCCTTCTTCACGTTTAATGCTGATGCGATAGTGCTGACAAGCTTCATCGTAATCAGATATGCTCCAACTGCGAACAATGGTGGTTGGTTCGGTCGTTGTTTTCTCTGTAGCGGTAGGCACAGTTAAACGTACATTTAAAAACTGACCCGCACGATATCCAGCAACAGGCTGTTTGTCTTCAGGTACTAAATAAAATGATTTAATTTGTTCGCTTTCTTGTACTTTTTTTTCAATGATAAAGCGACGCCATCCTTGCCAACGATTGCTTCTAGATTGCTCTCTATCTATTTGATTATTACGTAAAGCTGTAAGCGAGGCTAACATTTGTGGCCCCATGCCTTCAGTGTTTAGTAATCGTTCTAACGCTTGACCACTCTGTTTTGCTTGCATAAAAAACAACGATAAATCAGGAATAGTGATTGATTCTTGTGTTGTTTGTACATGGCGTATTTTATCACCGGGTGTAATTTTACCCTCTTGAAGTACTTCAAGGTAAAAACCGGTTCGAGCGGAACGTTGAAATTCAGGTAAAAAACTCATCGGCTGTTCTATACGCCACATTAAAATATGACAAGGCGTACGAACACCAGAAACTTGTAAAATAGTTGATCCTATATGTAATTGATCGCCAATTTTAATCTCTTTTTCGTTAATGCCTACTAAGGTTAAGTTTTCCCCTAAAAAGCCTTCTTGCCAAGGACTTTCAAGCTGTAAATGCTCGTTCCAATATAGATAATCTTCGGCGGCAAAAGCATAGAGGGCATTTTTATGGCTTGCAGGTTTATTACCTTTAGGGCCTTCTTTAGTGATAATTAAAGCGCCTGAAACGTTTTGTTTATCAATGGAGGTCTCTAAGTGACTGGTACCAAAGTCATAACGTTTTGGTAAACCAATATGAAGTTTTTTTACGTAAGCCATGAGTTTACCTTGCTTGAATTTAAGTATTAAGTATTAGGTGTTAGTACTAGCGTTTTATTCATTAACCGAAAGCTTGATTAATTATAGTGCCAGTTAACGACATAGCGCGTAGCACAGGTAAGCCTGATACTTGTGCTATTAAGCTTCGGTGGGCTTCGGTATAAGCCATACAGTCAAGTACAATTAATTGTGCGTTTTGTGCTAGCAATGCCTGCACCGCTTGAATAATATCGTCAGAGCTTGACATATTATCTTCGCCAGGAACTTGCGGGGCGGCAAATTGTGCCGTAATCGTTAAGTTGTGTTTTTTGCCAAAAGCTTGCCAATGAATAATTTCATCTGCCATGGCCTCTTTAATTGGTTGCAATATGCCGACAACAGCGCCACGTGCTACTAGGTTCATTACACTGCATTTTAATATGGTACAAGGTGTTACCACATTTTTCATTTGCTCTAATTCAGGCCAAGGTAAAGAACAGCAGACCATAACAGCATCGCATCCATCATCAAGTAGTGCCTGTGCATTTGCTTTCATACCCGCTACAACTGTTTCTCGGGTGATAAATACTGTGCTGCCATCAGCAAGGTTTTCGGCATAAGAATTAGGCGCGATGCCTTGGGAAAGTTCGCGTAATTCATCGTCTGTTTTACCATCTTGTGCGCCGCGAAAAACCAAATCTGAATTTAAGGTTAAATTGGTATTAACAAAATCAATTAGGCTTTGTTCTGTACGGTAGGGTAATAGCAAGCCAATTTTTTTGTTATGTAGTGATGACATTTTATTTGAACCTTCAATGTTATAAATATTCATGGCTATGTATTTCGCTCAGGTATCGTTATTTTCGTAGGCGGGAACTTGTTCGCGCTTGCATGAGCGCGATTAAAATTCCGCCTACTAGCAGAAAAGTTGCATTTTAATGCTTTAATTTTCCTTCACCTGAGTTAACTGCATAGGCACGTAAATATTTATTAGCTGATATACCCAATATTACTAATAACCATTCAAAAGGTAGATACCCCCAAAGGATTAGTACAAGCGTTTCACACCGGGAATACGCTCAACAAATTTCATCCCAAAGGCTTGTGCTGGCGTCATAGCGCCGGTTAGGTTTTTTGCCTCTCCTGTTAGTACCTCAAGTACGGCTTCAATAATAGAATGCTGGGTAAAAGCATAACCATCAGCGGTTTGTAATAATCCTTCCACACTTTGGTTGTTATCATTCTCAACGCGCACCCAAATATAAGACTTTGCGGTTGCTAATTCTGCTGGTGTTGGGTTTTTATAGGTTGATGCCAGTAATTTTAAGCGCCAGTTTAACAACCATTGCCATTTATAAGCTAAATGCAGTACTGGTCCCATTACTCTAAAAAATAACGAGTCAACTTTGGGCATGCCTGCGTAGGTTATAATGTTTTCAATGCCAGTTGAGGCTTGAGCAGTGATTAAGTCTCCCCAAGGCAATGGCATTAAGTGATGTTGCGCAAAACCTAAATCAACAGTGATACAATTTGCGCCCGGGGCTATTTTTGCTAGCTTCCCTTGTAAAACCTTAAAAAAGCCTTTAGGTACTTGATGTAAAATACTGGCTAAGGTGCCTTTAGATAAACGACCTTCTTCTATTAGTGCAACAGATAATCGGCTAGGATTGTTAATTTTAGTGGCTAGTTCTGCGGCAAGGCAATCACTGGGAACAACATCAAAACCTGCACCTGAAATGCATAAAACACCTGCTGTTTTAGCTGCTTCATTTGCCGCTAAACTTGCAGAAAGAACATCTATCTCACCACTTATATCAATATAATGAGTAACACTTGCAATACAGGCCGCTCGCATTTGCTTGGCAGTATGAATAAAAGGCCCCGCCGCGTTAACGACTAAAGCAACATCGGCAAGGGCGCGGCATAACGAGTGGCTATCATCAAGAGAATGTACGTGAAAGTCTAAAGATAATTCATCTGCTAATGTTTGTAGTTTTTCTTTTGAACGTCCAGCCAATATAGGCGACAAGCCTCGTGCCACTGCTTCACGAGCAATGCGTTCACCGGTATAGCCGGTAGCACCGTATATAACCCAATTACTTAATGACATATCATTATCATTATCCTATTTCTTAAAAACTATAAAGAACGAATTAAATGACCACCATCAACAGGAATACAAACCCCAGTGATATAATTACCAGCATTACTGGCTAATAACAAAAAGGTGCCATCCATGTCTTTTAAATCGCCAACACGGCCAAGGGGAATTTCACCCGCAAAGTCGTTACTGCCATCTTCATTAAATTCTGCAGCGGTCATTTCGGTTAAAAATGTACCTGGGCTAACCGCATTAACACGAATATTATGGGGCGCCATTTCTAATGCTAGGTTTTTTGTTAGCGAGAGTAGGGCGGTTTTAGAGATAGCATAAGTAGAAAGTCCCACGGCTTGGCCATGTGCAGCAATGGATGTGGTGTTAATAATACTGCCACTTTTACCTGCGGCTATTAAACGTATACAAGTTTGCTGAGCAACGCGCCAAGCACCTTTTAAGTTAATGCCCATTACTGCATCCCAATTGGCTTCGTCAGTATTAACTACCTCGGTGAAGTCACCGCCAAACCCGGCATTATTAAGTAAAATATCAACTACACCAAAATGGTTTTCAATGGCATCAAAAGCAGCGGTTATTGTTTTGCTATTTTGAACATCCATAGCAACGGCAAAAGCTTCTCCGCCAGAGGCTTTTATCGCGCTAACCACATCGTCGAGTTTTTCTTTACGACGAGCGGCCACTACAACTTTTGCCCCTGCTTTAGCTAATGTTTGTGCCATATGTGCACCAATACCGCTTGACGCACCAGTAACAAGGGCAATATGCCCTTTTAAGGAAAACAAGTTCTGCATAATATTACTCTTACTCTTATTGTTAATTGTTTTTTTTGACATTGTTAAGACAAATTTTATGTTGTTGATCACCAATCAATTGCTTGGCGTTCATTGAAAAAACCGGCGGTAGGGCAATTGTCCATAGTGGCTAACCATACGGGCGTATCAGCACCTTGCTCAGGAGTTTTTGCTGTAATGGTATGGCCGTGTTCATCAATATACTCGGGAAGTACATCGCTGTTCATTGCGGTATCTACCCAACCAGGGCAACAAGCATTTACTTTGATGCCCAAATGTTCAAGCTCTTTGGCGAACAGAACGGTCATTCCAAGTACTGCTATTTTTGAACTCTGGTAAGCAGCACAAACGTCATCTTTTAATGGTGAATTCATGTTTGATAATTGTGTTAACTGAGCTACTTGGGATGCCATATTAATGATACGTCCCGAGTTACTCTTTTTTAAAAACGGCACTATTTGTTGAGTGAATAAAAAGGGGCCTATGTAGTTAACATCTATACCCATAACTCTTCAAGATGCGGGCGTCAGTGTTTGAAAGTTGTCATTAATCCAACTGTCTAAAGTACCCGATATCTTCGGAAGTGTTATGGC
>JAESTH010000159.1 GCA_016763695.1 Alcanivoracaceae bacterium | reverse complement strand
TGCGCCATGGCAATCCACCTGGCATCTAATTCAATATTTAATTGACCATTATTGGCAGTAGACATGGTACTTATCCAGGAAACAGGCTTCATTGATCCATTTTTAGAGAGATTTCTAGCCCAAACTTCGGCAATTATCCGGTAACGATTGTCGCTGGATTTTGCGTGATTATCCACATCTATTGCGATATTTAGTCTATTATCACTGATAGTGATAGCATCAACATGCTTTTTGTTCATGGTTAATGTTTGTTCAATTACAGGCACATAATGTTGACTGGTCCTAAAAAATGGTGTGCCGTTTGGGTTGTTTCCAAAAGTATTAATTTGTACGGTATAATCACCTGCTGCAAGCGTTTTAAAACCACCACCAAATAAACCATCATTAGCTAAATTATCACCATGTAATCCATCATCAAACATGGGATGTTTTTGTTGAAAGCCGTTAGGTTGAGTGACTAACATAAATGCTGAATTGATAGGATTGAAATCTTTAAGCGCCTCAATTGTTTTTTCATTGGAAGTGCTTTGTGTAACAAAATGAATAGTATGACCAGCAATTTGATCGAGGTTGGTTTTATATGAATTCAGCTGGTATTTGCTGTTACTTGTAACAAGAATAAAGCCTTGAAACTGTTCGGGTTCTCCAATGGTTTTAATTCTGATATTCCATTGACCAGTATCCATATTGCTAAAAGTGTATTTTTCTCCTTGGTAGGTATTTTGCTCTATACCAAATTTTGTTGAATTATGATTAATATCCATATCTGCGATATTTCTCACTTGTTTGGTTAACGGATTGACCATTTCTATGATCCAGTTTTTAGAATCATCTGCAAAAATCATAAAGCTAAAATCCTGCTCATCAACAGCTAGTGTCGAATTCCATAACCAGTTACCTGCTTTAGTTTCTTTTAGTGTGACAGGGATCAAGGCCGTTTTTGATGTTGTTGCACTTTTTTCAGCTTGTGCCGGTCGCATAAATTCAAATTCTGAAGGTGGTCCAGCAAGCTGTTTGCTTTGTAAGGTTTTTGCCGAAATAATGGATGGGATAGCTATCAATAATGGCAATATTAGTGATACTAATTTCTTAGTGGGAATCATTGTTCTCTCCTGTTTATTATTATATGAGCATTGTGCTCTTATTAGAAATAACGTATTGAGATCTTTTATTATATTTATTGTACTAAACTGTTTATTTGACATCAAAACGCCGCAAAAATATAGCACATGAATTAACTTAATTCAATTGTTTGTATGAATTTATTTCATTTAGCTATTATAGAGCTACAGGAGATAAGAGCGTGAATAATACCAATTAGGGACGTTTTTTACAGTCTAAATTAATTTGTGGTAATCGTTCTGTTGTACCGATGTCATGCTATTTCCCTTCATATAATTGTCCAGTAATGAGTTGTATTTCCATGGCTTTCTTTAGTAATGATACGACTGAAGATATTTCTTTTCCATGACTATTGAATAACTGTGGATTGTAAATTCCTATACTGCTATAGGTGTATTTTGGCTCGTTGGAATTAAAGGCTAAGTAGTTATTCATATCAATTGAGAAATCGCCACCTTATATTTTCATTTATTTGTTTCAGGCTGGTGGGATCATATATTGTAGGTGGTATAGGTAATACACAATTATTTTTTTGACAGTAGAGTTAATAGAAGTAGCAATAGGCATAATCCTTTTAAAAAAATCGGGTAAATTCAATCAACAACTTGCCTAAAATCACACTCAAATCAACTATAAAAATAGTTGGTTTTTATTCATGCCACACAAATTATAGTCAACTGTTTTTTGTCATTTAGTGTGACGTTATGCATTTGTGATAACAATCACTTTGGCTGTGTTCCCTGCAAAAATCTTGTTTTCTCAACTGTTTATTAGGTAAGTAGCAATCATATTGTTTTCTATGTCGGGATCTGGGATCACTATTAATCTCAAAAACATTATGATAAAATAAAAGAATACTAACAAGAGGCAAAAATGAAAACCATACTAGGCATAAATACACTATTAATAAGTTTATAGATGCCTATGCGAGCCGCGATACGGGACGAAATAGCATCCATAAATCCTTGTGATGAAAAAGAGCGGTTGACCCAAGTCGAAGTACTCAACTGGATAGATTCTGGCGAGGAACTTTGCCGATTAAAGAAACCCGCATTTCCACCTAAACACCTTGTATCGTACTTTGCCGTAATCGACGGTGATTATGTCCTCCTGGTAGATCATATAAATGCAAAGTTGTGGTTGCCTACAGGTGGTCATATTGAGCCTAATGAGCACCCTCGTAAGGCAGCGTTACGAGAAGCGAAGGAAGAGCTAGGTTTGGATGGAGAGTTTCTTCGAGACGGGCCTATACTTTTGACAAGTACTGAGACTGTTGGAAAGACCGCTGGACACACGGATGTATCAATCTGGTACGCTCTGAAAGGACAAAAAAACTTTCCACTAGACTTTGATACTTCAGAGTTTTATGAAGTACGTTGGTTTCATCGAAACGATGTGCCAATGGATCGAACAGATCCTGAAATGGGGCGGTTTCTAGACAAGTTATATGGGGAAAACACCTAAAATTTTTCTTGTTTCAATGCTCTGCATGGGAACGAGTGTGAAGCTGACCCATTGTTTGGCTATAAATTTCAAAAACCCTATGATATATTAAAAATAAACTAATATGAGGCTAAAATAATCGATCAAATCAATCACATCTATCATAACGATAATATGCATAAATGAACTATTGATAAGTTGTTGAATAGCAGTATGAATATAACCGAATTTCACCATTTTATTTCAGAAGTTGCTGAAGAGTTACCTGAAACATATTCGAGACAACTAATGGAATTGAGAGATTGCCTAGGAGATTTGAACCCGAATGAATGGGGTGTTCAACTCGAACAATTTGCTAACAATATGTTACTTAAAAATATTGGTAACTCTAAAAAACTAGTGTTACTTCAGGCTGAGGCAGAGAAGTGTCGCTCGGTAGACATTAAACCTATTTACCTTTTTGTAGCAATAATTATAATCGCTCTAATTGTTTATTATGTTTAACAATCACTTCAGTTGCAGTCGCATAAACAAACCTGTTTACTCAATTGTTTGATTTTTTCTAATGAGCTTTTACTCTTCTCCAGGATGGTAAGACCTTTTTGCTCCGGCTTTAACATCATCAAGGTAAAGCCAAGAATTTTTATAAGTCTTTGCAGCCAATAATTTAGCTTGATCCATGTAATTTGGTGATTGTGGATCTGCACTGGCGCCGAAAACATGAATAGATTTGGACTGAACTTTTTCTTTTCTATTTTCTGGAAAAGCAACAACAGCAGTATAGCTGTTACCGCCTGTTTTATAGCGTTTCTTTAAGCCATCACGGCGGATGTTAAATGAAATTTGACTTCCACCTGACCAGCTTGGTACACCAGGTGTTGCGATACTCGGCGCATTGTCATCGAAAACGGGATCACCGTAAGCATTAAGTTCTGGACGTTGGACTCTGTTCATATCGCCCCATGGGACTTGCCATGTTCCCCAATCGGCAACCAAGCGGTCCATTGCGGTTTCTAAAGACGTCATAATTTCTTTCTCGGTTGCGACATACCCAAGGGGATGTTTAAAATAGATTCCTTCGTACCAATCAACATAAAGTGTGGGTTCGGTTGTTACTAACGTTGCAACACCATCCCATGCATCTAAATACGCAATAACTGCTGCGAATTTTGTCGCTCTAGTTGGGTTTGCTGCAGATGTGTTTGCATAAGCCGACATAATCAGTGGTTTTGACAGTGACCATTCTGTCATATGGGTATCAAGGCTTTCGCTTTCCCAAGTGGCGAAATCAAATTTTTCATGTTTATTTAAGATACGTCTGGCATTTCTGGCCCGCGCATTGTCATTTTCACGCACCATATATTTGGGATAATTTTCTGCCTGCGCGTCGCTTGATGACATGCTGGCATTAAATGGGGAAGTATTGGTATTGTGCATCATATCTGATACTGGATTTTTCACTTGAGGCAAATCATTTAGTGTGTGATACCCCATCCATTCGGTCTCAGGGTTACTACCATCGAGTGGTTTGTCCCAATTATATTTTTCACTACGAATGGGAACCGATCCGTTATAAATGTACCAAATATTGGCATCGCGGTCAGCATACATGATATTACCAAAATTCATTCTTAAGGGTTCGATTGCTTTAGTGAACTCACTGATGTTCGAAGCGAGTTGCATGTTATACCATTGGTCTAACCAACCGGGTTTATCAAAAGTGGCAAAATTGCCGGATAAAAACTTTCCATCTCTTTTTGCAACAACAGCACCGTGATGTGTTTTACGGAATTTAAGGGTTCTTATTTTTCCTTCTTCTTCTTCTCCTTTAATTTTAATTTCGCCACTCCATTCAGTCGCTATATTAAAACCATCGCCATAACGATAGCTCAATGGGTTATTGGTATCATCGAAATGTTCAATCCAGCTGTCTTCTTGATTGCTGTAATTATCAGTGCTCATCCAACCAAGGTTTTCGTTATAGCCAATATAAGGAAGGGGATAACCAAAACGCGCATATCCTGTAAAATTCCATCCTTCATCAGATATCATATGTGCTTCGTATGTTTGACCAATACCAAAGGCTGGGAGATGTGGGTTTATAAATAAAAGTGAACCGGTTCCTTCTATCTTTGAACCATTAGCAGCCCATGAATTTGAACCGAACTCTTTTCTATCCTCTGGATCATAATTGGGAATTTCCAATTGTGCAATTTTAAGCGAACTGCCATTAATGGCTTCAAAAGCAGCGGTTTTTTCATCTTTAGTGAATCCAAGTCGGCCTAAAAATCCACCAAGATAATACCACCGACGAATAAGAGCCAACGAATACCAAGGTTCGACATGATCAAGTAATCTAGGTTCAAGGTTAGGATGGATTTCTATATAATAATTTATACCTTCAGCATAACCATCTAGTAATGCTTTCACTGCCGGAGTCGCATTGTCATAATCACGTTTTGATAATTCATTATTTTCGAACGAATGAACCACCCAATCAGATAAAACCGCTTTTTCACCCATAATTTCAGCAGCTCGACCAGTGCCAATAATAAACCCAAGTTCTAACTGTGCGAAATTATCCTCGGATTGTGCATAGCCCATTCCAAAGGCGGTATCACCATCAGTTTTGCCATGAATATGCGGCACGCCCCATTCATCACGATAGATGGTTACATTTTGAGAACGATGTGTATTTGTTTCTTTAATGGTTGAAGTAATTTCTGTGGTTGAAGCTTTGTTTTTTGAAGATTCCCCACAGGAAATCATAATTAACAGTGAAATAAGGATAACAATTTGATTGATAAAACGGTGCATAGGTCTGACTCATCATGTTTTATTATGACAATTACTTTATCAGTTCTTTTAAACAAGTCAAATGTAATTTCTAAATGACAGTGGTAAGTTGGAAAATACAAGGGGCAGTTACTTATAAGAAAAATCAATCATTCCAATATGGAATTATTAATCGAACAGTTTTGTGTGCTGTATACGCCATTGTATTCGCTGTAGTTTTACACCTTTTGTTCTAATACAATGGATTCTATTTACGCGTGTTGATTTCGTTATTAGCTTATCAGGGTTGATAGTTGTTAAATTGCTTGAAATGAAATCTGGCATGAAAATTCCCTTATGTTTTAGTAGTGGGTTATATTTTACACCAGTTAAAATAAGAAGGACACGTATTCATAGAAAGTATAAAACAACTAAAATCAGTGT
>JAESTH010000158.1 GCA_016763695.1 Alcanivoracaceae bacterium | reverse complement strand
TTTTGATTTTGACATTTTTGCCCCATCCTTCAATACCATTCCTTGAGTCAGAAGATTGGTAAACGGCTCATCTGAGGCAACATAGCCAAGATCACGTAATAGCTTATGATAAAAACGCGCATACAATAAATGTAAAATTGCATGCTCGATTCCACCTACATACTGATCAACTGGTAACCAATAATTTGCAGACTCATCCAAAATATTTTTATCATTTTTTGGGTTTGTGAAACGAGCATAATACCAGGATGAATCCATAAAGGTATCAAAGGTATCTGTCTCACGCACGGCATCATTGCCGCAATCAGGACATTTAGTATTATAAAAATCTGGCATTTTCTTAATGGGTGAACCACCTTCTTTATCAAATACCACATCCTCAGGTAAAACCACAGGAAGATCTTTTTTAGGCACGGCAACCGTACCACAATCATCGCAGTAGATCACAGGTATTGGACAACCCCAATACCGCTGTCTAGAGACTCCCCAGTCACGTAAACGATAATTAATTTGTTCTCTACCAATATTATTTCCTTCTAAATACTGTTTGATAGCTGTAAAGGACTGATCAAAATCCATACCATCAAATCGACCCGAATTAATCAATCGGCCTTTTTCAATATAAGCGGCTTTACTGGTATCAATGACAGATCCATCAAGAGGCTCTATCACCTGATTTATAGCAATATCATATTTATTGGCAAACTCCCAATCTCTCAAATCATGTGCAGGAACAGCCATTACAGCACCGGTTCCATAGCTAATCAACACAAAATTGGCAATCCACACTGGGATCTTTTTGTTAGTAAATGGATGAATAGCATAGAAGCCACTGAATTGACCTTTCTTCTCCATTGTTGCCATCGCCGCTTCATTGCTTTGCTCTTTTTTGCAATCATCCAGAAAAGTGCGTAAATCGGGGTTTTGTTCTACAGCCTTAAGTGCTAATTCATGCTCTGGAGCAACTGCTAAATAACTGGCACCAAATAAGGTGTCTGGCCTGGTGGTGTAGACGGAAAGTTTATCTGCATAATACTTATTGGCTTCTACCTCAAAGTCCAGCTCAATGCCCTTAGACTTTCCTATCCAGTTTCTTTGCATGGTTTTAACTGAATCAGGCCAACCAGGCAAGTTATCAAGCTCTGACAATAATTCTTCAGCATAAGCAGTTATTTTCATTGACCATTGTGGAATGGTTTTCTTTTCAACGATTGCACCAGAACGCCAGCCTCTACCATCAATCACCTGTTCATTGGCAAGGACAGTTTGATCGACAGGGTCCCAATTAACCGTTGCATCTTTACGGTAAACTAGCCCTTTTTGCATTAAATCAACAAATATTTGCTGCTCCCATTTATAATATTGAGGATCACATGTCGCCAATTCTCTAGACCAGTCATAAGCCAGACCCAACTGTTTAAATTGATTGGTCATATAATTCATATTTGCATAAGTCCATTTGGCAGGTGCTGTGTTATTGTTTATTGCAGCTTTTTCCGCAGGCAATCCAAAAGCATCATAGCCCATAGGTTGCATAACATTTTTACCCAGCATTCTTTGATAGCGCGATATCACATCTCCAATGGTGTAATTACGGACATGACCCATATGTAAGTTTCCACTTGGGTAAGCAAACATACTTAAACAATAGAACTTTTCTTTTGCTGGATCTGGTTTTACTTCGAAGGTTTTTTCTTGATCCCATGTTTTTTGTATGGCTTTTTCCAAGATTCGCGGATTATATTCTGACGTCATGTGTTTCTGGTATAATTAAATAGGGGCATTATACCTTAATCCTAACCCGAATATTTCATGCAAGAATGGAATTTGTGGGAAAAGCGACAAAATAGATTGGGTAAAATCGTTTCATACCTAGTTATTCATAATTTTCCCTAAGCTATGAAATCATTTTTTTTCATAAAACCATTTAGGTACAAACTTTAAGCGTAACAATTTAGATCTAAGCATATGAAATATAAAATAAATATAGTCATTTTATTCCAATTGTATGAAATATTCTGGCTAAGCCTTTACCAGCCTATTCCTGCCTGCATTTTTTGCCTGGTAGAGTGCCAGATCCGTACGATGAACCCAGTCATCAATACTTTCTTCCTTCACATATTCAGCAACACCAATAGATATTGTCTGTCCATTATTTTTCATGATGATTTCTTTTTTAACAATTTCCCTCAATTCATCTGCCATTGTTGAAACTTCATTCTTATTTTTATTTGGGCAAACAACCAGAAACTCTTCGCCACCATATCTAAACACCGTGCCAAAATCCTCATAATATTTAATTAATAATTTTGATAGTTTCACCAAAACCTCATCACCTTTGATATGACCATACCTGTCATTTACTTTTTTGAAATGATCTAAATCCAATAATACTAACGATGCTGTTTTATCATGATTCTTTAATATTATATGCAACAGATCCAATTTTTCATCTAATGCCCGCCTATTCCCCGTTTCAGTCAGATAATCAACAGATGCTAGTTCTTTTAAAACTATCGCCTGTTTTCTTAGTTCTGAAGCAAAAACATAAGCAATTATATTGGTAATAATGATTGTTGAAAGAATGGTAGCAACATTGACCACTTCAAGTGTGGAAATTAATTTTGGTATATAAAAAGTAAGCATGAGTAAATTCACATACATGCCTTTTTTAGGACTCATTATATAGTACGCTGACAACATGGCTGGGTAAATCCAGGTGACTTGACTAATGCCTTTTAAGTAAAAAGAAACAACAGTGCCAACCAATGCTACCAGAATGAGGGCCAAACTGGCAATTTTTATATTGTCCGTTATATATACATAGAAGAATATAGAACTCATACTTGTTAAAACAACCATATCAAGAATAGCCACATACCAGTCATGTTGCAGTAGCCTGAATATGGTAAATGGCAAAATACCAATAGCGGTACCAAATGACAACACTAACAGTATTTTTGATTGAGCTCTTCTATTTTTTATATTAAATTTCAATTTATTTTATATAATGATTAATTTTTAATCGTAGAAAACATATATTGCTATAGATCATTACCTCCTAATCCGTTTATATTACCACATGTTAATTTTATTTATCGACCTCTATACAATATAAAAACCGTAAAATAACAATGCGACATAGTGCCTGAACGAGAAAGGGAATCGTAATGAGAGAAATCCTGGTTTTGAGCAAAACAACTCATTATTTAGTGCTTGACAGTGAAAGTAGTCGTAGCGAGAAAAAGTCTGGTTTGAGGCAATAATTTTTCATGGTTTGAGGAAAATAGCAGGATGTTTTGACAAAATTCAGCTTTTCGCAGTAGATTATCCTATCTTGCTCAGACACTACTTAGTCATGATTGAACGCAAAAGCTCACGAGCATAAACTCTTCTATAGGACAAGCTCATATCGATAGTACGTAACATAATCTTATTCAATCTTTTTTGCGATACAAAATCTAGTGTATCACCATCAAGAAATAATTTCAGATCACTTACCTTGCAAATTTTTTGAGAATCAATATTTGTCTCGATTAAACCTAATTGCTCATCAATAGTTAACCAATTATCTGGCTCTGTAAAAGCATCCACATTAAGTTCAAAGCCACTATATTTCAGCAATTCTTTTTCAAATAACCTCAATAAGGGAGTTAATTTGTATTGACCAAGCTTGGTCAGAATATTTTCATAACATGCAAATAATGGTTCTGCATTATCATTTTCGGTTAGGCTATAGTGTATGAGTTCGTTTAGATACTGCCCTGCAGTTTTTTCAATAAGGCCATTTTGTTGATGATTTTTGAGTATATTGATTTGAGAAATTGTCTTTAATTGTGACCGCCCAAAATATTGAACCTTTAATAAACAAAAAGGCTGTATTTGTGATTTTAATTTTTTGTTTTTTTTAACACCCTTGGCAATCAAGTGAATCATTCCTTGCTCTTGACTAAAAAATTCAATAATTAAGCTTGTATCCTTGAAATTTCTCTGATGTATTATATAGCCAACTGTTTCTTTATAAAAACTCATTAAAAATCATCTTTATAACCCAGTTGCTGCAAAAGCCTATCATTATCTGCCCAAGCAGATTTAACTTTTGCCCACAATTTTAAATGAACTTTCTTACCAACAAGGTTCTGAATTTCTTTTCTGGCCTCTATGCCAACATGTTTTAATGATGCTCCATGTTTACCTATTAACATATTTTTTTGAGTTTCCCTTTCCACCCATATCAGTGCATGAATATGGACAATATGTCCCTTATCTTTATATGACTCAACTTCAACCGTCAGGCTATAAGGCAACTCCTGATGTAAACGCAGCATCAGTTGTTCACGAATTAATTCGGAAATTAAATATTTGGTTGATTTATCTGTTAATTGATCTTCTGCAAAAAAGTTTTCTGACTCTGGAAGATAATGGTATATTTTATTTTCCAAATCACCTGTGCCTTTGCCTTTTGTTGCAGAAATATAAAATATTTCCTTAAAATTATATTGCTGACACAGACTATTAGCATAAGGTAGTAATTTTTCTTTATTTTTAATGAGGTCAGCCTTATTGATAACCAAAATAACAGGGGCTTTAGCATTTTCCAGTGCCTTCAAGGCTTGTTCATCATCTCTGGTCCACTTCAGGGATTCAACCAGAAACAGAATCAGATCAACATTAAATACTGATAATGCTGCGGCTCTATTCATATATTTATTGAGGGCTTTTTTATGACCTACGTGCATACCAGGGGTATCAATAAATAAAATTTGTCCTTTTTTACTGGTCTCAATAGCAAGAATTTGATGCCTAGTGGTTTGGGGTTTTGCAGTGACTATGCTTACCTTTTCGCCCACTATTTTATTTATCAGGGTTGATTTACCCACATTAGGCCTACCAATAACAGCTACGTAACCACATTTATTCATGATGTTTTTCAATTTTATTGAGAATCTTTTCTGCTGCCTGTTGTTCTGCTTTTTTGCGACTTCTGTTTACCGCTACTTCAGCCAGCTGTAACTCTACAACAGCACACTTCATTTTAAAGGTCTGTAGATGATCTTTACCAGATTTTTCAATCAGAGAATAACAAGGCGTTGAAAAACCCTGTTTTTGTAAATATTCCTGCAACCTTGTCTTGGCATCTTTATCACTAATAGTTGGATCGACTTTTTGCAGCCACAAGTGCATAACATCAAGAATAAATTTCTCAACAACATCAATACCTTTATCTATAAATACCGCAGCAAATATTGACTCCACCATATCTGCCAATACACTCGAGCGGTTAAACCCTCCTGATTTTAGTTCGCCTACACCCAATATCATTTGTTCACCTACATTATAATACCTACCAATATCCGCCAATGTTACTCCTTTAACTAGACTTGCCCGTATTATTGTTAGTTTGCCTTCAGATAAATCGCTAAAATGATGAAATAACCATTTAGTTATGACAAAACTTAAGATGCTGTCCCCTAAAAACTCCAGCCTTTCATTGTTATTTTTTCCAGCACTTCTATGTGTGAGTGCCTGTTTTAATATATTTGAATCCTTAAACTCTATATCTTGGCCTAGTATTTTAGTCATAATTACAAAAAAGAGTCATTCCATATTATTTCAGTGGAATTGTTTTTTCAAAATGTATTAAAAAATCTAGGTTACCAATAAATGGTTCTCTTACTTCATACTTTACTTGTAGTTGCTTACCACGGCTTCTGAGGATTTTAATGTCTTTTTTCTTTACCCTTTCCACATAACTGGTATAGAAGCTCTTCAGCATTTCTGTCTTAATTACTGAAGGTGATTTATTGGCTGCACCTGGTTTATTTGCAACTAATTCCATCGCTTTTACAACTGAATAATATTCATTGTATATTGGACCTAAGCGTATACCAGCATAAGCAAAAAATCCAATAAAGCTCATGACTATCAACAAGCCGATTAAGGATAGGCCTTTTTGTTTTGTTTTTAATTTCATTTTATTAATTCTCTTCTGTCATTATTGTCATTCTAGCAATGGCCTGACAAGTTTTCAATTATTTGCTACTTGTATGCAAACAAAAAACCCGCTAATCATAGATTACCAGTAACTGCTCGCCCTCTAGCCATTACCTCGAAGGCGGTAACCTCACAAATAATACTGATCATTCTCACTCAATCTAGTCACTTTTTCCAATAGATTCCTGCCCTCGCAGGAATGATGGGGGGGGCGAAGTAGTTACCTTCTATTTTAGATTAATTTTGTTCCAATACGTTTTAAACCTTCAATGAAGTCTGAAGTACGCCAATGCATCCAAATAAATACAGCTCTTCCAACCAGGTTCCTTTGGGGAATAAAGCCCCAATCTCTACTATCCGCGCTATTGTCACGATTGTCTCCCAATGCGAAATAGTGTCCTTCTGGTACCGTCACATTTAAAAATTTTGTCGGCCCATATCGATAGTTTTGAGTAAACATCATGTGTTTTTTCTCACCCAGGTTCTCATATTTCATTATCAAACCTTTTGAATTCGGATCATCCATTAAACCCTGATACGAACCTACTAATTCCTGTTTGATTAATTTACCATCTATATACAATTCTTTCTTGCGTATATCATAACGAATTTTATCCCCAGGCAGACCCACCACTCTTTTAATATAATCCACTGATTGATTTTCAGGAAACCTAAAAACAATAATATCTCCTCTTTCTGGCTCGCCTATTTCCAGTATTGTGTCATGAAAAACAGGGACTTTAAGTCCATAAGCAAATTTATTTACGTAAATAAAATCTCCTGTTAACAGTGTCGGCATCATGGATGAGGAGGGGATTCTAAATGGTTCAAAAACAAATGTTCTGACCACCAATACAAAAATAAGAACCGGAAAAAATGATCCGACTTGCTCTATGGTGTTTACTGCAAATGTAAGCTTTGTATTTTTTTTTCTAAAATAAAAAGACATCATCCATAATAGCCCAGTTACTAAGCTTGCTATGGCTAAAAATGCCTCAAAATCGAAATGTATTTCATTCATGTTTATTCTTCTTATTAATCTACTTTTAAAATGGCTAAAAATGCTGACTGAGGCACTTCTACCCTACCAATCTGCTTCATGCGTTTCTTGCCCGCTTTTTGTTTTTCCAATAACTTCTTTTTACGACTGGCATCACCACCATAGCATTTCGCCGTTACATTCTTTCTTAATGCTTTAACTGTAGTTCTGGCAATAATATGTGAGCCTATTGCAGCCTGAATCGCGACATCAAACATTTGCCTGGGTATTAGCTCTTTCAGTTTATCGGCTAATTCTCTGCCACGCTTTTGTGCTTTTGCTCTGTGAGTTAAAACAGATAAAGCATCTACAAGCTCACCATTGATGAGTATGTCCAAACGGATTAAGTCACCAGTTTCAAAATGACTGAACTCATAATCAAATGATGCATAACCACGAGACACAGATTTTAATCTATCAAAAAAATCCAGTACCACTTCACTTAATGGTAGCAAAAATTGTAATGAGACCTGAGTACCCATGTATTGTATATTTTTCTGTATGCCACGTTTTTCAATACATAATCCAATAACATTACCGACATAATCATTGGGCAGCAATATATTGGCAATAATCATGGGCTCACGAATTTCCTGATAGAACTCTGGCAAATCAGCAGGGTTATCCAATTTTTCAAGATTGCCTTTATTATTGACTAATTCATATATTACTGTTGGTGCGGTGGTAATTAAATCTATGTCAAACTCACGTTCAATCCTTTCCTGTATGACTTCCATATGCAACATGCCTAGGAAACCACATCTAAAACCAAAACCCAGTGCTGTTGATGACTCTGGCTCAAAATCCAGGGCTGCATCATTTAGTCTTAATTTATCCAGCGCCTCTCTGAGACCCTGATAATCATCCGCTGAAGTAGGAAACAAACCTGCAAATACTCGGGGTTGAGACTCCATAAAACCAGGCAGAGATTCACTTGCTGGATCTTTAGTCAATGTAATAGTATCTCCAACTGGAGCACCATGCACATTTTTTATTGAGGCCGAAACAAAACCCACTTGCCCACAAGTCAACATAGCAGTTTCTAATCTTTTGGGAGTAAATATACCTATATTATCTGCCACATGATCTGTCTTCAATGACATGATTCTAATTTTATCCTTCTTCTGTAGCTTGCCATTAAATACACGTATCAGAGAAACAACACCTAAATAATTATCAAACCATGAGTCAATAATGGATGCCTGTAATGGTTTATTGATATCACCTGTTGGTGGAGGAATATGCTTGATTATGGCTTCTAATACATCTTCAATACCAGCACCCGTTTTTGCACTGGTTAAAGTGGCTTCACTGGCATCAATCCCTATCACATCTTCTATTTCCTGTTTGACTTTTTCTATATCAGCAGAAGGTAAATCAATTTTATTAATAACAGGTAAAACCTCTAGGCCCTGCTCAATTGCGGTATAACAGTTAGCCACACTTTGTGCTTCAACACCTTGGGCTGCATCTACAACTAATAACGCCCCCTCACAAGCCGCTAATGAACGTGACACTTCATAAGAAAAATCAACATGCCCAGGGGTGTCAATAAAGTTTAAATGATAGGTTATACCATCTTTGGCAGTATAATCCAGACTGACAGCTTGAGCCTTAATCGTTATCCCTCGCTCTTTTTCGATATCCATTGTATCCAGAACTTGTTTTTCCATTTCTCGTTCGGACAATCCACCACAATGCTGAATAAATCTATCTGCTAAAGTGGATTTGCCATGGTCAATATGTGCAATAATGGAAAAGTTACGAATATGTTGCATTTAAGTTCCTGTATAAACAAAAATCCCGCTATACACGGGATTTAATAAAAGTTAATGGCATATTGTACAGAAAGCTTTAATCTCGTTCAATAACAATGAATCTATTTACTCCAGCTTGTTTAACTAAAAGAACAATTGGCTCGCCTTTTTCTATTTTCTTCAATTCTTTTTTAAATTGATTAACACTTTTTACTTTATTTTTACCTAGCTTCATAATGATATCATCAACACGCAAACCCGCTCTTTGTATATTTCTATCATTTATTTTTTTGACGACCACTCCTGATTCAATTTCCAATTGTTCCTTTAATTCATCAGATAAGCTGGCTATTTCAAAGCCGAGCGACAATTCATCAGATGACTTCAATGTGAACTCAGCCACATTTTCCTCACCATTTAACCCATCTAGAACTGCTTTAATAATTTTGCTTTTGCCATCCCTGACAATATTCAACTCAACACTTGTACCAGGCTTAACCGAACCAACTAGCGGAGGCAAGCTACTTGATGTTTCAACATTTGATCCATTGAATTTAACAATAACATCTTGCACCAATATACCCGCTTTATCTGCTGATGAATTTTTATTTACATTGGTAACCAACGCACCTTGAGGATTATCCAACCCCAAATAATCAGCCATTTTCTGAGTTACTGGTTGAATATTCACACCTAATAAACCTCGCTTAACTGACCCTGAAGTTTTTAATTGCTCAACAACCGACATCGCAATATCTATGGGTATTGAAAAAGATAACCCCATATAACCACCAGTATTTGACAATATTAAGGTATTAATCCCTATGACTTCTGCCTGCATATTTATCAATGGCCCCCCAGAGTTACCTCGATTAATCGGCACATCTGTCTGGATATAGGGTATATATTGCTGCCCACCCAAGGAGCGACCCTTTGCTGAAATGATTCCTTTGGTTACAGAGTGCTCAAAACTCAATGGTGAACCAATAGCCATAACCCACTCACCAATTTTAAGGTTTTCTGTTTTTCCTATCTTCAATATGGGCAAATTTTCTGCATCCACTTTTAATACGGCTATATCACTGGCCTCATCTTCACCTATAAGTTCTGCAGAATATTCTCGCCTATCTACCAATGTTACAGTGATTTCATCGGCACCGTGAATGACATGTCGATTAGTTAATATATATCCGTCCGTAGAAATAATAAATCCAGAGCCTCCAGAAACACTATCCCTTCCCTGTGGGTTTTGCGGGTTTTGTGGAATACCAAAAAACCTTTCAAGAGGATTGGTCGGCCTTGATGGCTGACGAAAATTATTTTTATCATTTGCATTTTGTCTTGCTGTGATATTAACCACAGCAGCTCCAGTTTGTTCTACCAACTCGGTAAAATCTGGTAAAGAAGCCTGTTTTGCCTGTAGCAGGTTAGAAAAACCAATGAGTAAAATACAACATGATATTATGAAATCTTTTTTCATGTGATTGAAATCTCCAAAATTAATAGCCGTTTCGACAGTGAAATTATTAAAAAGTGCATTTCCTTACCTAAAAAACTTTACACGAGGCATGGCCTTAAGGCTGCTTGATTTAATCAAATATTTAGAAAAAAGCAAACCCATAACAAGCCCTGCTATTCCCCCAATATCAGCATTAAGGCCTAAGCCAGCAAATATTAAATAACCACCTATCAAAGTTAATACAATTAATATAATGGGTAGCCCATAGAGCAATAAAGATAATTTAAACAATTCGGACTCATTGAACTTTATACCAATTACATCATCTATTTTGAAATCACTCGAAAAAAAAGCACCATTATCAACTAAATGATGCTTATCTGTACTTTTATTACTTCGTGCAACTATTAATGTATCTTCATTTGATTTATGAAACAAAAAATTCATAAACCCATCTTTGCAGTGACTTTTACAACCTGAGCATTGCCGCTCCTGCTCCAGCCTTAAAGTAACATCATGCTTATTGATATTGATGATTTTTGCCAGCTTAATCAATCACTAACATCCTTAATCCGCATTGGACTCAATTGTCTGTTATCACTTTTCTGATTAATAATAAGCAAATATGGCATATTCACAGTGTGTGAAAAATCTTGATTGTAATTATATGAGTTACCAGCAGAAACGGATGGGAAACGGCTCAATGAAGGAGGCGGAACTATGATCTTACCACTTGTTGCAACATTTGCAGAAATAGTGGTTTTAATTGGCTTGACCACATTATTTTGAGCAACATTTATGTATGACTCGGACTGCAAACCATCAACCTGTTGATTTTGAAGCATAAACACTGACATAATAGCCACACTGGCAGCGATACCAACACCAATCACTGGTTTCAACCATCGATGAATATGGGGGGGTGTTGAGATAATTTCATGTTTAATAGAGCTACATTTTTTATGGCTTAGTTGCTGACACACAAGTCCTGCAACATCTATAATTAGAGGCTCTCGGGATTCTTTTTGTAAACATGATTTAATTAAATGATAACTATCCCATGTATTAGACAAGGATTCATCCGTTGCCATTCGCTTCAATAAAAATTTGCTGGCATTAATTTCTAACTCACCATCCATCAAATTTGAAATCTGTTCATTTGATTTATCTGACATAATTTGCTCTCTTCTGTTCGTTCTGTAATAGTGGTTTCAAGGCACTATCAACTGCATCTCTCGCTCTAAAAATTCTTGATCTGACTGTCCCTATTGGGCAGTCCATTTCCTTGGCAATCTCCTCATAGCTCAAACCATCTACCTCCCTTAAAATAATTGCTTTTTTTAAGTCATCAGGTAAATCTGCTATTGAGTCATGAACAACCTTTTCTATTTCCTGACGCTCATATTCTGCATCTGGTGTATCAAAATTTTGGTGCTCAAAACTGCTGGGGAAATTTTCAGCATCGGCAGGTTCAATATCAGAATTTTGAATTCTCCTGCCTTTTGCAACCAAATGATTTTTAGCTGTATTAATTGCTATTCTATAAATCCAGGTGTAAAAAGCAGAGTCACCTCTAAATTTTGGTAATGCCTTATACACTTTGATAAAAACATCCTGAGTAATATCCTGTATTTCGTGATAATCTTTAATAAGTTTTGATACAACACCACCAACCTTTTGCTGGTAGCGTTGCACCAACAGTTCAAAGGCTTTAATGTCACCCTTTTGCGCTTGTTTTACCAGCTCCAAATCTATCGCCTTTTCAGACATATCAGTATTTTTATCCTGTTTATTTTTCATTGTTGCTTCTATGACATTGATACTTTGGGAAAGTTTAACATATTATGTTTTTTTATTGTAACTACTCACCCTGTCATTCCTGCAAAAGCAGGAGTTTATCGAAAAAACGACTAAATTTAATGAAAATAATCAACAATATTTATGAAACTACCACCTTAGTGGCTAATGACTCAAGGTGTGAGCAGTTACTTTTTATTTTTAAAAGGTATTAACTATCAATTTGTACCCATGAGCTTAACTCGTTGTTGCAAAAGTTTCTCTATTTCTTCTTCAGGCATGGGTCGTGCAAATAAAAAACCCTGAAAATAATCACACCCTCTCTCCAACAAATATTCTCTCTGCTCTTCTGTTTCAACCCCTTCAGCCACAATCTGACGATTAAGACGCTTTGCAATATCAATGGTCGCATCCAATATTGCTTCATCTTCTGGGTTCAAGCCGATATTACAGACAAATGACTGATCAATTTTAATAAACTGCGCAGGAATTTTCTTTATATAGTCCAAGCTGGAGTGTCCTGTGCCAAAATCATCTATAGACAATGTACAGCCAATGGCAACTATCTCATTTAATGACTCAACTAAATTTGGCACCACATCCAAACTGATGGTTTCTGTAATTTCAAAATCAATATAATGTGGATGGACACCTGACGAATTAATAATCGCCTCAAGTTTTTTTGGCAATTCAGGATCTATTAACTGCACGGCAGATAAATTAATTGAACATGTCAGTGTCAAACCATATCTTTTTTGCCAATCAACAATCAGTTTACAAGACTGTTTTGCTACATATTCACCAATTTCATTAATGAGCCCAGTTTCCTCAGCAAGGGGAATAAAATGCCCCGGATTTATCATACCAATATCAGGGTCTATCCATCTAACAAGTGCCTCAAAGCCGATGATATCTTCTGTTGCAGCATTGATTTTGGGTTGAAAAAAAACTTTTATATGGTCTTCATCAATGGCTTTTTTTAAATTTTCTTCCATTTCTATTTTTTGTTTCAATGCCTGTCCAGTTTCAGAATATTTAAATATCACATAATTATTCTTTCCAGCAAGCCTGGCATCATACATGGCTAAGTCTGCATTTTTCATCATACTAGAAACAGTTTGGCCATCATCAGGGAAAACAGAAATGCCGATATTAAAATTAATATCTATACTTTTTCCATTACTTAATAAAATAGGATGGTTCATTTTTTTAATAAGGTCAACCACCTTAAACTCTACCAGCTTTTTATCTGTATGCGGATGCATGAGTATAACAAACTCATCTCCAGAAAGCCTATAGACCTGCCCAGCACCACGCACCCCTTGCTTCAGTATTTTTGCAGTACAGACTATGATTTCATCCGTTAACTCAATACCAAGATTCTTATTGAGATAATTCAGCTTTTCTATATCAATGATCATTAAGGAAATGTATTTTTCTGAGCTTATGCCCTTTTCAATGATTTGTGTAAACTTACTGGTCATTGAGTTTCTATTTGGTAGGCCTGTCAGGCTATCTAATTGCCCCTCTATTTCTCTTTGGTCAACAATAGTTTTTTGAAATAAGCTAAACCTGCATTGATAGACCAGTGACTTTAAGACAACCGATATAGTTTGCCAGTTATCAATTGGGGTTAAACCTCCTGCAATAATTGAGCCATAGGTTTTATTTTGATGAAAAATTGGATACACACATATTGACTGTAGACTGTTAGCATCCAGAATTTCAAAATACTCACTCATGCGATTATTGTTTCGGTCGATTTGCAACTCGTTATTGCTATTGATAAGCACTAACAAAGGTTCTATGGATCGATTTAAGAACTTTTTAACAAAATTTTTATCACCAGAAATAACTGGTTTTAAAAGTTTCCTTTTTCTGTATTCAAAAAACATTAAGAAACGAAATTTTAAAGATTTTCTTATGTCATCCAATAATGCTGGAAATTCTGCAGAAAAGACCTCTGTTTGATTAATTTTTTCAATATCCAGAAAAACTTCATTAGAAATACCCCGTATATTTTCAGGTGTTATCACACCCATAAATATTATTTCTCCATTTAACACGCCCATTTGATACTCTGCTTCAAAGTTCTGGGTTTTATTGGCATTTGTATTATTGATAATAAATCTGGTTTTCTCTTCTGAATTAATTTCCTTTATGTACTGTTGATATTGAGCATGATTAACTTTATTATCTAAACTTTTCCATGATCTACCAACTATATTACGTTCTTTTTGTTGAAAAAAATCTAACAAAGCATCATTAACATGCATGATTTTTTGATCAACAGCATTAACGATCAGTTTTGCTTGTAATGAATCAATAAAGAACATGTTCCACAGTTCTTGTGAGTTTTCAGCATCACTTGCATTGTCCATTATTTCAGGCACTTTCATGGTTTGAGGTTTTTCTTCACCATTTTGACTACACAGTTGGGTGAGTTTGCTATCAATTTCCAATGGCGATAGTGGCTCAAATAAAATAACGTCTGTTATCTCCTGAAATTGAGTAAAAGTAGTTTCATGTAAGGTTATTTTTTTGTTTATCAACAATACAACTTTCATTGCTGAATACTTATTTATTAATACAGTTAACTGTTGAGGATTGTGAATAAGCTCTTTCGAACATTCAATTATAAAATAGTCTATTTCTTCACTTGCCAGTATTTCTGCACAAGATTTTACATTTTTAGCAGTATGAATCATGGCTGATTCGTTGTTGTCAAAAAAGTTAAAACTCAGTAACCTTTCATTTTTTAGATTACTGCAAATAAGGGCACTTTTTTCTGTTAAATCAAACATCTGATAATACCCATTTACCATCTCTGAGTTTATATTTTTTGGTGTGTTTGTTAACCAATTCTATTTCTTCCCCACTCACGGCTAAATAATTAAAACTTGCATCCTCATTAATCAAAAATAAAAAACGGGTATTATCATTTACATTTAAATAGATCTGAGCTGATGGTAAAGTTGATTTAATTTCCAGCAAATCTACTGTGTTAACTGCTGGGAACACATAAACTGCAAAGTAGTGATTTTTATTAGCGTACTTTAGCGCCTCTAAAATAGATCTGGTAGCTGGCAATGGTGTTTGTCTCGATTTAATATTAACTAAACCCAGTTCTGATGACCAAATATATATTGCCATTCCTGAACGGACTGATATTTGTCGAAGAGATTCGATGATCTCTTCTGAGTTATCACTGGCTATATATTGAAACACCTGTGCATTTCTTATTTTTTTTTCAATATTATTGACTGTAGACAACGATAATTTAAACATAATATCACATTGTTTCGGTGGGCAAATGCTCACCCTTATAAGGAGCCAAGATGGTCTCGATTTTTGTCCGAGCTTGTTCCATGTCACTGTTGTCTGAAAATTGAACGCCTATGCCTGCATGCTTGAGCCCGCTAGCGCCCTGTGGTGTGACCCAGATAACTTTGCCAGTAACGGGGAACTTTTCTTCTTCCATCAAAGATAATAGTAAAAACACCTCGTCACCAAGCTTATATATATTTTTTGTTTTAACAAAAACTCCACCATTCTCTATAAATGGCATATACAACTTATGAAGCTCCGTAACATCTTTGATTACACAAGACAATATTCCTTTCTTTCCCATTCCTGCACCCATAAATGCCATTGATACTACCCTCCGAATTTTATTTTTGAGCTAATATTATACCCTAATGTGAATCTAATTCATTGCTATATTTTAGATTTTATTTTTGAATGTAATCATCAGTTATGATACTAAAATACTTTTCAGTAAGCTCCATCTTGATATGTACTGGAAATTATAATAAGAACATGTTTATTTAAAATCATTTCTCCAATTAATTAACAATTCTTCAACCAGTAATTCTGTTTTCAAGGCTGTCTCGCTGCGCTTGATAAATTTATTTATTTGACTCAAAAATTTCAAAATTTTGCTGTCTAAATCTTTCACATGTGCATAATTGCTTTGCAAATTTAAATGGAAATTATTATGCAAGGTATTGATATTTAGACTCGCTTTTAACATTGTGAAAAAATAGGCGCCCATATAAGGAAGGTTAAAATACAACTCATTTATACACCAATGCTTACTGACGTCTAATATAGATTTGGTGTTTTTAGTCAGTTGATTTAAATCTGACAACATCTCACGCACGGTATTTAGGGTGTTGTTTTGTAGAAGGTCTATAGCAACTAGTGGCGCTGCATTAGCTAATATCAGACTTGATTGAATATCTTCATTTGATTGTTCTGATTGATTTTTTAACCAGCCAAAGGCGATATCATAAGAAGGAGGAGAAACACTGATTTTAACACATCTACTTTTTATGGTTGCTAATATACTGCCAAAATCATTGGTGGTTAGTATCAATATTACTTTTCCTGGTGGTTCTTCCAATGTTTTTAAAAGCGCATTGGCAGAAGCCATATTCATTAATTCCGCATTTTCAATAATAATAACCCTGTACTGGTTTCTGGTAGAGCTCAGTACCACTTTTTTTGTTAACATTCGTATCTGATCAACTTTAATAACAGACTTTTCCGCTCTAATTACTGACAAATCAGTGTGATTCCCCACCTTAATCAATAGACAACCACTGCATTTATAACAAACTCCATTTGCAGATAAATTTTCACACAATGCAATATGTGCCATCCTATGTGCTAACTCTATTTTTCCTAAACCCTTGCTACCTGACAACAGTATGGCATGCGGAACCTGTTTTGCTGCAATGATTTTTTGCCACTGAACAATATTATCATTTAACCATGGTAAAGTATTCATAGCAGTTTATCTCTGTGTTGTATAAAAGCCAGTTGAATTGAACGAGTGACTTGCCTGATTGTTTTGGAAGCATCTATCACCGCATATCTATCTGGATTTTCCGCGGCTTTTTCTCTATAGGCATTGGTAATTCTATGAAAAAAGTCCATGCTTTCCAGTTCGATTCTATCAGCTTGACCTCGATTTTTAATTCTCTCTAAACCTATTTCTGGCTCGATATCCATCAGGATGGTAAAATCAGCCTGAATATCTGCCACAATAAAGTTATCCATCCATTGCACTATTTCAAACCCCAGTTTTCGCCCTCCACCCTGATAAGCATAACTGGCATCAACATAACGGTCTGATATCACCCATTTCCCCTGCGCCAATGCTGGCTTAACCACATTTTCAATGTGTTCATTACGTGCGGCAAACATCAGTAACAATTCTGTTTTTGCGTGCAGATGTTCTGAGTGCAATAAAATATCACGGATTTTTTCTGAGGTTGGTTCTCCTCCTGGCTCTCTGGTACGAATGAAATCAATATCCCATTGTTGAAGAATCTCACAAATAACATTTAAAGCAGTCGTCTTTCCCGCACCTTCTGATCCTTCTAGTGTTATTAGTCGCGCTTTTGAATTTATTGAAGTCACAACTTGTTTCCTTTTAAATAATTTTTCACTGCTTTTCGATGCTGCTCATAAGTATCAGAAAAATAATGACCACCTCTATTATTTGCCACAAAGTATAAGGACTTACCATCTTCGGGTTGGGCACTGGCTGCTATGGCACCTATACTCGCCATGGCAATAGGTGTAGGTGGCAAACCTTTTCTGGTATAAGTGTTATATGGGGTATCTGTGGTTAAGTCTTTCCTTTTAATATCACCATCATAATTTAATCCCAAACCATAAATAACAGTAGGGTCTGTTTGCAACCTCATGTTTAGCAGTAATCTCCTTACAAAAACACCAGCTATTTTATTACGTTCATGTACCTGAGCCGTTTCTTTTTCAACAATTGATGCCATAATCAACAATTGGTAAGAGTCATTAAATGGTAGATTATCATTCTTTTCCTGCCAATATTTTTGCACATTCAACTTTAAAGCAGAATGAGCTCTCTTTAAGACATCTATATCAGTGTCACCACGAACAAATTGGTAGGTTTCTGGTAAAAACAGGCCTTCTGGCGAAGTTTTGTTTGAATCCAAAGCAAGCAATAATTGCTGGTCACTAATATCACTCAATGAATGCCGCAGCACAGGGTCCTGTAATATTTTTTTCTTCAATTCACGCCAGTTCATTCCTTCAATGATGGTGAATTGATAATTAACAACCTGATTAGATTTTATTTTTTCCATCATTTGCATGGGAGTTAACTCGGCATCAATTTCAAACTCTCCAACTTTTAACCATGTACCTACGGCCTCTATTTTGGCGAATAATCGCCACTGCCAAATTTCGCCGTTAGCCTGATTGTGCTTTATATCAAAAACAAAACCTTTAAAGCTTTGTCCTCTTTTTATCGTCAAAATTGTATTTTTTTGGAAAACGCTGACACTAAGAAATTGCTGATACTGTTGATAATAACTGATGGCTATTACGAATAAAACGACCGTCGTGAATAGGATAATATAGACGATTTTTTTCATTAAGTATTTACCTGTCTTTGCCATTTAAGCTTTATTTTTTCTACAATAGCGTGATTGCATTTAAATTGAAACCTCTCATCAATACTTTTTATTTCATTAAAGCCCTGAATGCTATTACAAACCATAAAGCCATGATACTGAGCAAGGCTTTTAAATTCAATTTTTTTCCAATTTAATTTAAAACCTTGAGCCTGCAACCATCTCAGAGCAACTCCATAAACACCACATTTATTCAGTTTTGGCGTATATAATTGCTCACCTTTTATTAAAATAATGTTTTTACTAATTGTCTCGATGATGATATTGTCTTTATCTAACATCAATGCATCATTATAATGACCACCAGTCAGCTCCTGTGCTGCCAATACTTGCTCCAGACGATTTAAATGTTTTAGCCCTGCTAATTTCTTTTGCCTGGAGAGCTTTACACGACTGATGGTAAGCTTATCCTGTACTACAGCTTTTTGATACGGATTGACCGTTATAAAATATTTTGCATCATTTGAAGCACTGGCATATCCTCTTTTAACATCATCTCTGAAGACCACCAATTTTACAATATATAACTTATCATCAGCAATTAATGACATTATTTTATGATGAATTTCATGTTCAACAAGAGGGTGAATTTGTAAACGGATCATACTTGCCTCTAATCTTTGATAATGAAACGCCCATAAAGGAATATCATGCTTACAAATCAGCATTGTTTCAAACACACCATCGCCATAACTAATAGCTCTATTTATTAAACAGTTTTGAGCAGTTATTTGAAATGATGCATAAAATTTCATTATATTTCACAAACTATTAATCAAGGCTTGCGCCTTATAATATGATTCCTGTGCTTCATTTTCGGCAATTGAATCATGCACTATTCCCGCACCTGCATGAAAAGACAGCTCTTGTTCAGATAAGGTGAATGTTCTTATCAGGATATTTAAATCCATTCTTCCATCATCAGTTATATACCCCATAGATCCAGTATAAGCGCCTCTTGGCTGTTTTTCCAGTTCATCTATGATTTGCATACATCTTATTTTAGGACAACCAGTAATAGTACCTCCAGGAAAAGATGCCTTTATCACATCATAGAAGGTAGTTCCTCCAGCCAGTTTGCCAGTGATATTTGAAACAATATGATGGACTTTTGCATAGGACTCAATAACCATAAACTCATCAACCTTAACACTACCAGTTTGACTCACTCTGCCCAGGTCATTTCTTTCAAGATCAATCAACATAATGTGTTCTGCCTGCTCCTTCGGGTGATTGATCAATTCCTTTATCAACTGCTGATCTTCCAGCTTATTGTCGCTTCTTGGTCGGGTACCTGCAATTGGCCGCGTTTCAATAGTGTTATTATTGACTTTAATTAACCTTTCAGGAGAAGAACTGATCACCGCAAAACCAGGGATTTGTAACAAACCAGCAAAAGGAGCTGGATTGTGCCTGGATAATGACTCATACAAAGAAAAAACATCGATATCTCTGGAAGACTCAAGACTCCATTTTCTAGACAAGTTAACCTGATAGACATCTCCTGACTTTATATAATCCTTAGCAATTTTGACATTGTCTATGTAAGCTTTCACATCATCAGCGAAGACTTTGAGCCTATTTTCTGTAAGGCGGTAATGTTTTATTGGTTTATCCAACAATTTCTCTAATTCTAAAACCCTCGCCTCTGAATCGGCCACAAGCCACGATTCATCTTTAATGTGATCAATAATTATTGCAGACTGACAGCGGATAGCAATGGCCAAGGGCTGATTTTCATCATGTTTTATTTCAGTGAGTGAATGTTCCCAAGCCATAATACTGGCATAACCCATATAAAGAAACCAGCCAGAATTAAAAGGCAAATCATCTTCACCACTGGCTTTTATTCCTTTATCAAAACCTGTAAACAAATCAGATAATTCAGTTAAGGTTGAGGCCTTGATCAGTTGACCAGATTGAGCAAAAAGAATACTGAATCGACCCGTTTTATTATTGTGAATATGGCTATTAAGTAACGCTGGAAACTTTTCAGGGAACAAACGAGCTAAATTGACTAGGTCAGGTTTATGCTGTAACTTGACTCTATGTTTTGTTGACACTTAGACCCTTAAATTTTTCTAAATACTAAGCTAGCGTTAGTGCCACCAAAACCAAATGAGTTCGACATGGCAAAATTCACATTTGCATCTCTTGATTCATTGGCTATATAATCCAAATCACAACCCTCACCAGGATTATCCAAATTAATTGTACCTGGCATGACACCATCCTTAATTGCCATTAAACTAAATATTGCTTCAACACCTCCAGCCGCCCCTAATAAATGTCCCGTCATGGATTTTGTAGAGCCCACTGCCGTTTTGTAAGCAGATTCACCCAATGCCACTTTGATGGCGTCACTTTCACCTCTATCTCCTAATGGTGTTGAAGTACCATGCGCATTGATATAATCTATTTGTCCTGGATTGACTTTTGCATCATTCATGGCATTGACCATACAGCGGGACGCACCTTCTCCACCAGGAGCTGGCGAGGTCATATGATAGGCGTCTGAACTCATACCAAATCCTGAAATTTCTGCATAAATTTTAGCTCCCCTGGATTTTGCATATTCATATTCTTCCAACACTAAAACACCCGCTCCATCACCCAAAACAAAGCCGTCACGATCTTTATCCCATGGACGAGATGCTGCTTGCGGATCATTATTTCGAGTAGAAAGTGCTTTAGCCGAAGCAAAACCACCAATAGCCAGTGGAGTAGTTGCATATTCGCAGCCCCCACAAATCATCACATCCGCATCACCATAGACAATGGTTCTAAAACCCAGACCAATATTATGTGTAGCGGTAGAACAGGCGCTCACTGCTGATAAACTCGGCCCTTTCAACCCATACATAATAGACAAGTGCCCACCTGCCATATTTATAATTGTGCTTGGTACAAAAAAGGGAGATATTCTTCTTGGGCCTTTGGCCATCCAAGTTTCTGTGGTTTTTTGGATTCCATAAATACCACCAATACCTGCAGCTAAATAGACCCCTATTCTATGTGCATTCTCATCAGTGACAGTTAATTGAGCATCCTTTATCGCATCGACCCCTGCGACAATTCCATAATGCATAAAGGGATCCATTTTTTTTATATCTTTTTTCTTTATGTATTTTTCGACATCTAAATCCCGAATTTCACCTGCAATTGTACATGCAAAATCACTGGCATCAAAATGACTAAGCTGACCAATGCCGCTATTACCTTCTTTGATATTAGTCCAGGCAGTATCTAATGAATTTCCAACAGGGGAAACAATTCCCATACCTGTAACAACTACTCTTCGAGTGCTCATAATATTTATGTCTCCTTAATAAAGAGGGCATTACATAAAACCCCCAAAATTAAAAAAAGCCACGTAGTTTTTTACGCAGCTTTTTAATGTTTCTATAGTTTATATAATTAAGCGTTAGCTGATACGTAATCTATAGCTTGTTGAACTGTAGTAATTTTATCTGCATCTGACTCAGGAATTTCACAATCGAACTCTTCTTCCAGCGCCATCACCAATTCAACAGTATCTAAAGAATCAGCTCCTAAATCATCAACAAATGAAGAACTGTTATTTAATTCAGACACATCTACGTCTAAATCCAATTGCTCTACAATAATATCTTTTACGCGTTTTTCATAATCGCTCATGTTGTTTTGTACCTCTTGTGGTGTATATATAAATAATCGGTAGGTATTTTATGCAATGATAAAATAATAATCCAGTTTTATATGACGATTAATTGGTTTATCCATACAATTTTCAAATAATCCTTTTGAACAATAGCTTTATTGGCGTCTTTTATAACCCACATCTGCCAATAAAAATCAGTCATTGCCGCCGACCGCTTCACGGTAAATTTTCAGATCATTTAAAAATTTATCTTTCACCTTCTCAATTTCACCCTCTTTAGTCACAATAAACTTGATCTGATAATCAATTTTTTCTTTAATAGTCCTTATTCTTGATTTTAAAGCTTTAGACACTTCTATGCCATTTCTTTCATTATCTGCAGCCATTGATAGCAACTGCTCTTTACTATTTTTTTGAAAATCCAGACTTTGACGAGCCAGTTCAATATTTCTCTCCAGTGCTGCCAGTCTTTCATTCTTCAACCGGTTTATCTCCTTCTCATTTGTGTAAGATTTGATGACAATATCCCGTTGTTTCTGCTTGAATGCTGCCAACTTATCAGCCTCAATCTGCGCCAATTTTATATCTTTTTCTGCCTGTATTTCTTCTTTGGTTCTGGCATTTGCTACTTTTTCCACAACCACACCTTGTTCATTTAACTCTTCATGCTTCTTCTTTATTTGATCAGGGGGTACCTGATCACTATAATGAACCTGCCCTTTGTCATCGACCCATTTATAGAGTTTTTTCTTGGCAAACACATCACTACTCATGCAACCAAATATAAACGTTATTATAATTAAAATCTTACTCATTAAAAAATCCTCAAACTGCCAAAATTACTAATATAGATACAAAAACCAGCCAAACCACCAGCATTCTTTTTAAAACACGGATAGAAACATGCTCAATACACTTTTCTTCATCAGACTCAACCTCACAATTCTCCACCGCAAAGTCTGCTGCTTCATATAGGAATGAGTCATCCATAGATGTTAGATTATTCAGGTTCATAAATGGCTTACACTTCTTAAATATACGCTCAAAGTCACTGGCAATAGCAAGTGAAACCACCATCATCCATGCAACGGGATAATTTAGTATTTTTATTAGCCTGTCTATTGCTGGTTTTATTTCCTCATCATTCTTAGTAAAAGCATCTAATCTTTCACTGAATCTATATATTAATGCTCCAGCAATACCCAATAATACATACCAGAAAAACACACCGAACCAGCGTCGTAATGATACCTGCGTAATTTTCTTTATCAATACTGGTATCTTGGCGTTGGCTCTTACCCCGATCCTTTTACGTAACTCACCACTTTCAAAGTCTTCTTCTAAACTTTCTGGACCAATACAATAACTCAACACCATTATTGCAACCAACAAACCACCTAGTACAGAGGTAAAGATATTCATTAAAAACACACTGATAACCATCACTGGTAGCGCAATAATAATGATAATGATGAATTCATTTTGCATGAAGTGCAGCTTTTTACTTAACCACACAGACCAGGATTTAAACCATCCAAAAAGCCGAAATCTTTGTGGCTTGGTAATAAAGTGACTTATCGCATAAGCAAAAATCAGTGCCAATAATTTCATATGAAATCCTTAAATAAATAACGTTTAAAATATATTAACATAAACCTGCTGAAATAAAACTGAATGCAATTGTTATCTGACAAATAAAGCCATTGATTCAACATGTGAAGTATGAGGAAACATATCCATCACACCCGCATTAACTAGTTTATAGCCTAACTCATTCACTAATCTATCTGCATCTCTAGCCAGACTGGCAGGGTGGCATGATACATAAAGTAAATATTTTGCATTGGTAGATGCTATAAGCGGCAACACTTCCCATGCTCCACTTCTCGGTGGGTCTATCAACACCTTTGTGTAATCCTTCTGAAACCATTCTGAATTCTCATGATTTCTACGTAAGTCGGCTTCATAAAAGCTGACATTATCCAGTTTATTCAAACTGGCATTATGCATGGCGCGCTGTACCAATGATTTTTCGCCTTCAATACCAACAACCGTCTTGACATTTTTTGCCAGTGGCAAAGTAAAGTTCCCTAAACCACAAAACAAATCCAGAATCACATCATCTTTATTGATTTTTAATAAAGACATGGCTTGTGCTATCATCTTGATATTCATTTTAGCATTAACCTGAATAAAATCACTGGGTAAAAACTCCATTCTGATTTTATATTCAGCCATATCAAAATACAACGGTCTTTGCTTTGCCGTCATTTCGAAGATTGTTTTTGGTCCTTTTGATTGCGAGTAAATGCGTACATTGTGTTTTTCAGCAAAATCAAGCATAATTTTTTCATCTTCGCTACCAATTGGCTTGAGGTGTCTAATAATCAAAGCCACATCATCATCGGCTACAGATGCTTCAATTTGAGCAATATGCTGTCTGATTCTTAATTGTGCAATCATTGTTGACAGTGGCTTTAACAAAGCATCTAATGGCTCATGCAAAATTTCACAATAATCCATATCCGCCACATAACGACCATTTTTTTCTCTAAATCCAACCAACACCTTATCCTTGGCAATCACCCAACGCACCGAAAGCCTTGCACGACGGCGATAATGCCAAGATTTATCCGTTAATGGCTGCAACCATGATTCTGGCTGAATTTTCGCCATTTTCAACAAATTTTGTTTTAATGTGTTTTGCTTAAATGCAATTTGCTTTTCGGGTGCCAAATGCATCATGGTACAACCATTACACACATCATAAAACTGGCATTGTGCCTCAACCCTGTCTACTGATGCCTGCAAAACCTCAATAGCAATGCCTTCTTCAAAATTTTTATTGCCACCTATATGTTTTACCAGCACTTTTTCACCAGGCAATGCACCATTAACAAACATCACCTTGCCCTCAATACGAGCAATACCACGTCCATCATGACTTAAATCTTCAATGGTGACTTCTATGGGCTGTTCCATTAATTTTCTTTTGCGTTGACGTGCCATATTATTCTACTGTGTGAATGAAAAAGTGGCATTTTATAGTAAAACACCACTTTTGTAGAATTTATTTATTTAGTTTGCCATAAACCATCTGCATTCTGGTATTTCCAACCTTTATGCGCTTGATTTTTCCATGTTTTGACAAAGACATTGCGTATTGAATCCTCCCAGTCAGCATGACCATTTGCCACCGCCAGCTCACGATACAATGCCTCACGATCATGGTTATCATCAGCAACCAGTTTTTTAATTCTTTGTCTGTCTTTTAAACCCAGTTTTTTGATTTCCAGAATCTCAATAAAACCCTGATTAGTGAAGCCAATAATGGCTTTATCTAAATAAATCTTTAGATCATTATCATAGCGGCCTTTCATTCTGTTGGTAATTTCAGTTATAGCAGGTGAAGAAATATTGATATTCACCTCTGCATGAGCAGACGAAATAAACCAGTTTAACGGATTAAAATGATAACTTTGTGGATTACCATCATCACTGACTCCTGCATTATCGTCTTCGCCAATAATTTTATTGACAATTTTTGCAGCAGCACTTTCAGCCTCAGCCGCAGGAAAATATACATTAATAGTGACGCAGGCACTCACAAACAGAAATACGCCTGAAATAATGACTAAATTAATTTTTTTCATATTTTATCTCTCGATGCTATGCCTTCAAAAACAGTATTATAACAAAGTTAGATAAATTTTAGCTGAACTATCTGTTTAATATTAATGCCACAGGATAATCAACCATTACAGGAAAAAGAATTGAATTTTATATATTGGGACTAAAAATATCACTATTAGGGCATGTCGTTGATTTAATCGTTAAGTATATTATTATTCCGTTTGCCTACTTGATAACAACAACTGTTATCAGGTATTGCTCTTGAGTTAGACAACTCATAGTTAACTGCTTAAAGGTGATAATTAAATTACTTATTAGGCATATTAAAATAATTACTAAAAAGGTAAACATTATGAAAGATTTAAACAATCAATTTGCGATCGAAAAAACCACTATTCGGGATCTCACTCCTTCAGAACTGGATCTAGTTGCTGGTGGAACAATCGGAGACCCTAACGATCCACCACCACCCAGTCTTACTATCACTACACTTATGTGCACAAGCAATAATGGTGATGTCAAATAAGTAAGAAAGTATAACTTTTTAAAAAGGAGAAAAGAATCATTCTTTTTTCCTTTCAATTAAATTAATAATGTAACAATATATAAGGCACACTTTTTATGACAGAATGGGCAATTAAACAATTAGGTTTTTCGGTTTTTCGGCTTCCGTACTTACCAGAAAATACCATAGATGTATTAGCGCAGCATGATGAACATCTTGAGAGCAAAGAAAATAATGAAGCAAGTATCAGACAGTCTTTACGTCAATTAATCAAATTGAGCAATAACAAAAATATTGTTCAGGCCATTGAGTTTGCTTCAGAAAACTTAGCAGCAAAAATCACCGATTTGACAGATGAATTAACAATAGAAAACTTAAAGTTAGCTGCATCAATCTATAAATATCTGGTGCGTATGTCTACACGCTCCACTCCATTTGGTGCATTCTCCAGTGTTATGACAGTTACAAATAAAGAGCCGGCAATTATGGACATTAATCCTGAACAAAGACTATATTTAAGGGTAGATAATGCCTGTGTACTGGAAATTGCCAAACAGGCAGAGGTTTTAGCTATCGAAAGCAGAAATGTAAACCTGAAGATAAGAAAAAACAGCAGCCTGTATACCATTGCTGATGAAGTACGCTTTGTGGCAAAAAACACAGTCAATAAACTGAATGATTTTAAATTGGATTCAGTCACCTTTAGCCAAGCCATAAAACAAACATTAAGCATGGCATCAATTTGGGTTACGGTTGCAAATCTCGTTAGTAAACTAACAACTATTTATCCAGATGTTAAGATCTCGCAGTTAAGCGACTTTGTTTTTGATTTAATCAACAATCAGTTATTAGAAAGTAATCTAACCATTGTTGTTAGTTCAAAGAACTCATTTAAAGCCCTTCATCAGAGGCTAGAAGCATCCCAACTCAATCATGATATCAGCACAAAGATGGCTGAAATTTTACAGTTATTGGGCTCCATATCATCTTTACATGATGCCCATAGCAATGACAATCTGAAGAAGGCTAAACAGATATTGAGCCTATTATTGCCTGATTATGAAATGAAACGCTGGTTGCATGTTGACTCCTTCAGATCTGGTCAGAATTTTGCCATGGATGTAAATAAAATACAATCACTTTTGAAAACCATTAATTCTATGGCCCAATATTTTTGGCAACCCAATCAGCTGCTAGAAAATTTTACCAAAAATTTTGTTGAGTGTTATGGTGATGCAGAAGTTTCACTTTTAGAAGCCCTGGATATAGATAATGGCATCCCTTTTGGGCAAACAAGAGGAGGAAGTTCGCCCCTGTTAAATGGTGTCATTCCACACAAGCATAATCATAGCAAAAACACAGACTGGCGACCATTAGATCAATTCTTGATCAGAAGAATCATTGCTGCCATCAGTAATAATGATAAAGTTGTACAAATTAACAGCCATGAAATCGATAAATATAAAATATTTCTGCCCAAACCAAAAAATCGTTTTGATGGCTCGGCATCAATACACGGAATGATACTTGAAGGTGATGACAATGAACCTTTATTTCAGATCAAAAGTATATTTGGCCCCTCTGCCCTTATGCTTTTGGGTCGATTCTGTTGCGGTGATGACACTTTAACTACAGAATGTAGAAAAATCGCACAACAAGAAAAGAAGAACAATCCTCACGCTATTTTCGCAGAAATTGTACATGTACAACAGGCAATAACAGCAAATGTTTCATGTCGCCCCAGCCTCAGAGAATATGAAATCGTATATGGCCCAGGTGATTCAGGCCTAAGCCATGACAAACAGATCAAATGTGAAGACCTGTATTTAAAAGCCATTAATGGTCGCTTATGTCTATATTCAAAAAAATTAAAGATGGAGATCAAGCCCCGCCTGGCTTCTGCTCACAATACCCGTGGATTAAATCTACCGATATACCAGTTTTTACATGCCATGCAAGGCGTAGATGGCTGGATGACTGGGATGTCCTTAAATACAGTCTTTACCACACTACCATATATACCAGAAATCAGGGTTGACAACCTTATTATCTCAGAAAGAAGGTGGTTACTCAACAGATCAGAAATGCAGGTGTTACATAAAAAAAGCAGTATAGATAGCAAGCTAGAGGCGTTAAAAAATCTTAAACATGAAAAAGCAATCACCCAGTATGTTGCCCTGACAGAAGGAGATAATGTTCTGGAATTTGATCTGGAATCGCCTTTTTCCATGTTACTTTTTATTAATGAAATAAAAAACAAATCGATGGTCACCTTATGTGAATCGGTTAAAGGTCGTTCAGACAAACAATTTCAGCACGATGACAAAGTTTATCGTCATGAATTTATTATTCCAACATATGTGCAATCAACTACCGAACTTAAACCCATTATTAATTTTAACAGTCAACAGCTTAATATCAGAGCCCTCAAAAATAACACATCCTTGCCTGGGGAAAAATGGAAGTATTTAAAAATATATACGGGTGAGGCCAGTGCAGATAAGCTTATTGCTAAAAATATTGCTCCATTGGCACATAAGCTTATAGTAGAAGGCATCATTGATAGCTGGTTTTTTATTCGTTACCACGACCCTGATTTCCACATCAGAGCTCGCTTTAAGCTCAACACAGATTTTGAGACTGTTAAGCTGAATAAATATTTATATAAACCACTCAGAGTTTTATATACGCAGGGACTGATCAAAAAAATAAATGAAGAAAGTTACATACCAGAAATAACCCGATATGGTGGTACGGAAATTTTACCAGTCTGTGAAGAATTATTTTATTTAAACAGCGTTATTGTTACTGATGTTATTAACAATACATCACTACATCGCGATAAAAATGAACTCAGATGGAAAATGTGCCTGCATTTGGCATGGAAGTTAGCACTAGGCGCTTGTGACTCTTTACAACAGATGGAACTGTTTTATAAAAAAGTGGCAGCATCCTATGATCAGGAATTTGGCAGCACTCCAACAAGCAGAAAGAAACTCAGCAACAATTATCGCCAATCCATGCAAGATGTAGCAACATGTTTAAAACCTGATTATTATGTTTCTCAAAATAAACAAATAAACACAATAATAATCCCTCAATATAACGATGCCTTAAATAATCTAAAAAGTTTATGTCATATCAATAAGAATGATATTTTAACAGTCATCCAAAGTATTATTCATATGGATTGTAATAGAATATTTACCATCAACCCCAGAGCCAATGAATGGATTATTTACCATTATTTAGCACGTTATAGTAGAACAGTGATAGCCAGAGACTTTAAAATTGGAAAAGAAGTCGTTGCTGGATTTGGTTAAAAGTTCATAGCTTATGATTTTTTTATATGCTGGGACATAAAAAGTTAAATCTGGGACATGTGGTTGATCTTGCATACGAAATTAGCTATATTTGTTTTTCTTTTTATAACGTGGGAAAAATATGAAAGCATACAAAATATTATTAATTGCAATATTGTTATCAACTACCGTTTATTTTGGTATCAGTAAATCTTTTGGAGAAATAGGAGGCCCAATGCAAAATGCCTGCTACCATAACAGCGTATTCTACCAATTGGCTACCAGTGCCATATCTTGCCCAGATCCAGGCGGTCACGAAGAAACCGTTTTCGACCCTCATTATACAATTAATGATCCAGAATGTTTAATAGAAATAAAACCAATTAATTAAAATTTCAATGTGATTAGTGAGTTATATGACACTTCATATAGCTTACTAATCATTCTAAACAGGTCTAAGCCAGCCATTAACCATTAAACAAATGTGGCTACCCCATAGCTTTATCCAAATTTATCATTTAAAATAAGTACTCCTTATTTTCCCCTTCTTAAAGATAATTATTATAATGTCAATTATACTTAGTCGTAAAGCTGTATTTGTTTTTTTTATATTAGCAATGAATTGTAGTTATGCAGTGGTTGTGAAATTTAATAAGCTCATAAACTCCATTGACAACACCCCTATTCAGGTCGTTAAAAAAATACTACAGGATAAAAATGGATACATTTGGATAGCTACAGCAGATGCAGGTTTGTTCAAATTCAATGGCAACGAACTTGAATCCATAAATATTAACAATAGTTCTAAACCAATAGAAATTGTTACCATGCATATTGATGTAAGGAATACATTATGGATAGGCACTAAGAATAATGGCTTAATTTGCTATGATCATGGAAAAATACAAAGATATCAATATAAGGAAAACGACAGAAATACAATTGGCTCAAGTTCAATTTCTACTTTAATAGCAGATAAAGATTCTGGATTATGGATTGGTACAGATAATGGCCTTACATTTATGTCTGAAACACGGAAATTTACTCGCCATCCAATCGTGATTGATGGGGTTGGAACTCTAACAAAACCCATTAAAACGTTATTATGGGAAGACTCAGAAACGCTTTTAATTGGCACCAGCATAGGATTGTTTTCATTAAATAGTAAAACAAAGAAAATATCACGACAGAAATTATCTTTAAACAAAGGATATTTACCTGTCAATGTAATCCACAAAGATCAATTTAATACTATCTGGGTAGGAACACATAAGGGATTATTCAGAAAAACAGCAACGGAAAAAACATTCTCCCAGTTTAAACCTAAAATATTAAAACAAGTCGTATTCACTATTACCTCAGATGCATTTAACATTTGGGTTGGTACAATTTATAGTGGTCTATTTAAAATATCACAGAATGACAGCAGTATAAATAATTATGAGTATGATTCGCATATAAACACCTCGATATCAGACAATATTATCTTATCTCTTTTTATCGACAATTCTGGTATTTTGTGGATTGGGACTTTCAATGATGGTGTTAATTATCTAGATCTTAATACTTTAAATTTTGGTTTGGAAACAGACTCAAAAAATAGTATTAGTTGCTCTGATAACAATGTTTTCTATGGTTTCCATCAAGATTTAGAGAAAAATTTATGGGTAGCCAGCCAAAATGGTTTAATAAAATTCAATAAAGAGAAAAATATATGTGAATTTTATGGATCTGTTGACCATAGAAACAAGTCATCTTCACGCACAATCGTATATGATATTATCGAATATAAGGACAACATGCTTTGGTTACCTACTGCCAGAGGGTTGATCCTATTTAACAAAATAACTGGAGAAATGAACGGGTTAAATAATAATACAAAAATAAGGACATACTTTGCCAAAAAATACAGGCATGATATGCTATTACTGGGAACCAATCAGGGATTGTATAAATATACGATCAAAAACAACATCACAGCGGAAATAAAACTCACAAACAGCCAAACTGAGAAGCTCGACTTTTCTGATATTGCCATTGACAAAAATGGAGCACATATACTTATCGGCAAAGGTGGAGTTTATAAATTAAGCAAAGATGAAAAATTAAGTATTTATAAAAAAATACAGAGTCAACTACCCCAAACTGAAATTCAATCTATATTCATTAATAATGATAATGAATTGTGGATAGGTACAGCTAAACACGGTCTATTTCATTTCGATGAAAAAGAAAAATTACTTTTACACTATTCCGAAAAACAAGGAATCTCAAAAAATATAACCATCAATAGTATAGAAGAAGATAATAATGGCAATTTATGGTTAGGTACAGATAATGGATTAAAGCATATAAATTTAGCAACAAAGGAAACACATACCTTTCGTAAAAGTGATGGTTTACAAAGTAACTTTTTTACTAAATCTTCATCCTATAAAACTCCTTCTGGGAAACTTATTTTTGGTGGACGTAATGGTCTAAATGCATTTAACCCCCAAGATATTATTATCAATACAAAAGCACCAAAGATTGCTTTAACAGAACTAACCCGATTTGGAACTCCAATTAAGACAGGAATAAACTATGATGATTTTATCCTCAATAAGGACATAAGTGATTTAGAAGAATTAACATTAAGCCATAAGGATTATGTGATTGGATTTGAATTTGCGGCTTTGGATTTTGCAGACCCCAGTCGAAATAAATATGCCTATAAAATGGAAGGTCAGGATCCCGACTGGAACTATGTAAATGCGGATAATCGTAGCATTAGTTATTCAAATCTTAAATCAGGTAACTATACCTTTAAAGTCAGGGGCTCAAACAAAGATGGAGTCTGGAACAATATAGGCAAATCGTTGAAAATAAAAGTATTACCCGCGCCATGGTTAAGTTGGTGGGCAATGAGCCTCTATATTTTATCGACTCTGCTTATATTGTGGTGGTTTATCCACAGAAAAACCAAAGCCAATGCCCAATTAACCAATATGCTACGACAGGAAGTCATGAAGAAAACCAAGACATTACAACAAAAGACCGATGAACTACAGGTACAGAAACAAACGGTAGAAACATTATTGACCAGAAAAAACGAATTATTTGCCAATGTTTCGCACGAATTTCGCACACCTTTAACTCTGATTTTAGGTCCAGTCAATAAACTTTTAAAATCCAAGCTGTGTGTCAGTGATATTAACTCATTAAAAATGATTAATAGAAATGCAAATCGTTTGCTGACCATGATTGAACAATTGTTACAACTGGCTAAAATCAGTGATCAGCAGAAAATTACTTTTAACGCCTGCAATACACACAGCCACATTGAAGCCATTGTTGATTCATTTAAGCCTTTAGCCAGTGAGAAAAAAATAGCTCTGGAACTCGAAAAAAATGACAGAGGTACAATAAAGGTCACCAAAAATGCCTTGGATATCGTATTAGGAAACTTGCTTTCCAATGCCGTTAAATACACTCCGATTGGCGGACGAGTAACGGTTAGTGCAGAGACTACTAAAACTCAAATATTCATTCAGGTTAAAGATTCAGGTCCAGGTTTAGATGCCCAACAACAGATTGAAATATTCAACCGTTTTAAACGTCTTGATGCTCATCAAAATTTAGAAGGTGTCGGCATTGGCTTATCTGTAGTAAAAGAGGTACTGAAGGTTAATAATGCCACTATCAATATTGATAGCAAAGTTGGTTTTGGTAGTACTTTTATAGTTGCTTTCAGCACAATTGATCTGGATTTTGAAGAACCAAATGATGACAGCAAACATTTCTTAGTTAGGCAACTAGTCAATGACACCACAAACTCCGTACTATCTGATCAGAAAGATACACATAAAGGTAGTAAAAACAATGAAACAATTTTGATTATTGATGACAATCAGGATATGCGAGTGCATATTGCCGACACCCTAAAGGACAATTATTATTGTCTACTTGCCGCAGCAGGTAAGGATGGCGTTGCTTTAGCTATTGAACATGTACCCGATGTGATCATATGTGATGTGATGATGCCTAGAATGGATGGCTTCCAAGTGAGTAGAGCTTTACGCTCAGACACCAGAACCTCGCATATCCCTTTGATGCTGTTAACAGCACTAGATGATAAAGCCAGTAGAATCAGAGGCTGGCGAGAACACGTAGATATCTATTTAACCAAACCCTTTGATGCAGATGAATTAAAGCTGCAACTGGAAAACATTCTGGTTATTCGTAACATCATTAAGAAAAAAGCAGGTAAAATCATACAAACAGGCAAAAGCTCTGCAAATACAGACTTACCCAAATTAGATCAGGAGTTTGTAGATAAACTCAATAATATAATCATGGAAAACTACCATAACCCACTCTATTTGAGACCACAAATGGCCAGTGATATGGCCGTCAGTATCAAGCAGTTACAAAGAAAAATAAAAGCCCTGATCGACATGAATCCAATGGATTTAATGCGCGATTACCGTTTAAAACAGGCTGCAAAATCATTAAAGTCAGGATATCAGGTCAGCAGAGTATCTGATGATTGCGGTTTCAACTCTCTGTCATACTTTTCACAATGTTTTAAGGCTCAATATGGTTTTTCACCAAAGAAATACCAAAATATTTGTAATCAAAAAACTAACGAGTAGAGACAAGGCATGCCTTGTCTCTACGGTTGGTTTAACACTCTAGCAAACCCTCTATTCAACATCACAGACAAAGTTACGTAACAAAGGATTAGTTAGTTTCGAAACATTGTATTGTCCTGAGCCGAACCCCTCTATAGTTGAAGAATAATTAACTATACCACTACCATGACAACTCAACTCAAAATGTAATGTGCCCCACGGGAGAGTGTTGACATCATCTGGGTTAAAGTTTTCACCAAATATACCACCATTAGTTACCTGAACATTATTGAAGTCCAGAGTGATATCATTACCCTCAACAGTTATAATTCCTTCCGAATCAATTAACCACATATGTTTACCTGTCAAATCATAACTATACCATATCAATATGGCACGTTCGTCTTCCAGTATTTCGATGATATAACCCTCACCACTGCGCTGTGGGTCATACCATGAACCAGTAATTAAACCAACGGGTTCTTCTATAACTACAGTTGGGAAAATGAAATCAAGATTATTAATGGCTCCCTTTACAAAACTGATTTGTTGCAGGTCTGTTCTCAGTTTTCTACCACTGGCATCAGTAAAAAGTACTTGTGCCGACCTGGCTATTTGATGAACTCCAATAGCAGGATTAATGACTTCCCCACCAGAAAATACTATTTTTATCGAACCAAAAGTTTCAAATGTTATATTTTCAGGATCAAACTCTTCACCAAATATACCACCGTTGGATTGAGTCAGATTATTAACCACAATGGTATTGCCATGATATTCTCCCAAGCCAGAATACCAGCGCTGGTTACCTTGACCATCATAGGTAAACCATTGTAACCAAACCAGATTATTTTGCAGCAGTTCATATGAAAAACCTTCACCATTTCGCAGCGGATCAAAGTATAGACCTGTGGGTTGAATAAAAGCTTTAAAAGCATGATCACTTGATGCAGCCACGGACATTGAGTAGCTCTTATCTGTACCACCTGATATTGATGCCAGGCCATTACTATTTTCATAATTTTGCCATTGCCCATCTGCCCAGGTAACAACCGTTGCTGGATCAGCATCCAGTTTCTGCATGATCATATCAGCCACATCTATCGACCAACTTAGTCTTGATTCTTCATCAATAATCACGTCCACAGGAATACTGAAATCAACAGAATATGTATCGTCTTTATAGTATGTATAAGAAAACACATCTGCTGATTTTTGATTTATCCAGTGACCATTAGACAAATTAAGATCAAGAAAATTACCATTGATATTGGCCGTAATATTAGGATTGAGTGGAAACACATTGGAGTTGGTAGATTGCCCTTGTAAATGTATCGTCTGCCCATTTTCATCACGAATGCGCATGGGTTTATCAAAACTGACTATTAAACTATACTCTTCTCCAAGCAAGATACTGTCAATTTCGTTCTCAAGCAATTGTCTGGTGCCATTGTCTTGTATATCCCAGCCTGAATCATATATTACAGTAGAAGTTTGCTTTTCTACAATTTTCAACTCAGTAATTGAAGGAGGCCCAGCCTGTCCGTACCAGGTAATCATGAATGACTGTGCCAATTGTTCCCGCACACGAGTAATTTCTGACTCAGGCAAAATAAAGCCATCATGTCCATTACGGCCAAAACCACCATAATCTATGCCTCCATTTCCTGATGGTTCAATTTCTAATGTCCAAGAAGGCACCTCATAAACTGTAGCAAAAAACTCATCGGTAGAACCAATACCAAAGTCTGGCCCACTAGGGTTGTCAACATAGTTTTTTGCGGCAGGAAAGGCTCGATGATGTCCAGTAAAATCCTGTAATAACCTCGCCTGTAAAATATTTCTGCTTTGGTTACCAGTTCTCACCGAAAAATGTACCATGGTAAATGAATGAACATCAGTATAAACTCGCACCTGGTCAGCATCAACTAAATTGGCAGCATTAAGCCGTGCCTGTGTTTCTGGCTCTGACTGTGCAGAAGCACCATGATGAACTATTGATGAAGGTATAGGTGATGAGTTATTTGATGTAGCCCAAAAAGGATTATTGTTACGATTGAGATCTACCCCCAATAAATAATCCGACTGAGTCAACAAGTTCTCATCTACATTTAACATGTTTTTCCGGCGCATACGACCATCTCGCGGGCCATTATTGTCCTGGGGATTAAACCAGTTTTGATCAGGGAATCGTTGAGTTTGTATTAAACCATCAACATTATTAACTGGTACCGTCACTATTGTGGTGTTTTCTAATAGAAACTGGTGTAAAGAAAGATCCTGTGAGTTTTCATCCAACAATTCAATAATACCCGTGAGCACTTCTGGTGACTGCCACTCTCGTGCATGAATATTACCATTGATTAACATGGCACCTTCTTTAACACCATACTGGGTCAAGTTATCTTCATCACTGAGTACATATGACCAAATATCCCGATCAAAATGTGTTTGACCAACAATCTGACCAGTAATATATGGATTGTTTAATGCCATTGACTGGTGTTTGGCAAACAAACCATCATAGCTTCGAAAACCATCAAATGCTTCCATGGTATTAACCGGGATAGGAACAGGGTAACCCAAGCCCAATGTACCATTCTCTTCAGTCCAGGAAACAATGGTTTGTGCCTGTACAAAAAAACCACAACTTAACAATAATAGACCCGTAACCTTCTTCATTTTGACTCCCTTTTAAAACTGTTGAGCCATATGTTTTTGTCAGCTTTAGACTTATTACTGATGAGGCGGTTGAGAATAACCTCAGATTCATTTAATTTATTCATTTTTAAAGCAAATATAATCTGTTTTTTCTCTATTTCTGATTGGCTGTTTATATAGCTGCTTTTTAGTCTATTTAAAGTACCTTTATCTTGCGTGGTTGATAATACAAACGCTGCATTACTGGATAATTGACTATCCTTTAGGTACAGAAATAACGAGTCCCTGATATTATCCCGTTGATCCAGATAGGTTTGCATCATGGAAATAGCGAATGTCTGGTTTTTTTTGTCTGCTACCGAATGGATAAGTTGCTGCGTAACAAAATCAGCAGCAAAATAATCAGAAAGACTTCTTAACAAAAACTCACCGTTACTTTTATCAAAATGAAATAAACCTAAACTGACCAAATCTTTATTTGCCGTGAATAAAGCATAATGGCTAACAAACTTATCTAACCCCAACAAATGCTCAATATCTTCAAGCAAGTAATCCTGCAATTTAAGGTGATTTTCAGTACTGATATTATCGATACTATTTTTCAGACCCAGCCACTGTGGCGCAGTGAGTGAATCAAACTCTTTTCTTAATTGTGCAATAGCCAGAATGGGATCTTTATTGAATAAATGACTATAATAATAAAGTGATTCTGTAGCCGACCAAATATTTTCAACCCCCTGTGCTCTAGCTTGTATATTGTAGACGGGTACTTCCATCCTGCCTTCTGGGTGAACTTTAAATGCCTGGCTCTGATACTGTTTCATATTATCAATAAAATTTTGCAGAAACAGTTGCTTGGGCTGATATGAAACTTCAGTCAATAAAATATTCAACAGGTACTCCCTAAGCAAAACACTGTCAGTCAAATTTTTATCCTGTATAAAAACATCAATATATTTTGCTGGATCACTGGCTACAAAGAATCCCCTGACGAAATTTCGGGATAATATTTCTCTATTGTCAGTGTTGATAATATTGCTGATTTCGTTATTCGTATATGTTATGGCAGTTACGCTGGAACATACCATAATAATTAGCATTGAAAAACTGAGACGTAACATATGCATGCCTTGAAATTGAATCAATTTATCATAAACGATAAAGTTCGTATTTACAATAGCAAAATAAATTTCTACCAGATATTCTGTTTTAGGTAATTTTAATCTACAACTACACTTGAAAAATAAGAGTTAAAACGTTATATTAGTTAACCCTAATATAACGTTTTAATTGAGCAATACATGAAAAAAGTAATCACTATAATTTCTCTTGTGTTAATACAGTCAGTCACTTATGCCCAATGGCATGTAACCAAGCTAGAAAAAGTAAACATATATCGACAATTAAATGGAGAAGTGGAAGCCGTCAATAAAGCCACAGTTTCTGCACAAACTACCGGTAGGGTTACAAAACTCAACTATGACGTTGATGATTTTGTTGCCAAAGGATCTATTGTGGTAGAGATTACCAATACTGAACAAAAAGCCCAATTAGAACAAGTCTCAGCCAATGCCCAAGCAGCTAAAATAGCCTATGAGCAGGCACAGACAGATTATGTAAGAATTAAAGATATTTATGCCAAAAAATTGATCGCAAAAAGCGAACTCGATCGATCCTTATCGAATCGTAATGCATTAAAGGCCAAGTCTTCAGCCGCACAGGCTGCGGTAATAAGTTCTCAAAAACAGCTGGAATATACCATCATTCGCGCACCATATGATGGCATAGTTATCCACAGATATGTAGAACTGGGTGAAACAGTCAACCCAGGAACAGCCATTATGGAAGGCTTGAGCCTCGACCAACTAAGAGTAGTCACAAATATTCCTGAAAAAATCATCAATAAAGTTAAATCAAATCCGCAAGCCATTATCATCAATGATGGCAATGAAATACAAACTCAAGCGATAACCATCTTCCCCTATGCTGATAAACTGACCCGTACATTTAAAGCAAGATTAGAGCTAGAAACATCACAAACTCAACAATTCTCACCGCTTTTCCCTGGTATGACTGTCAAAGTAGCGTTCAAAGTGGCTGAGACGCAACGCTTGTTAATTCCTGCCACTGCATTAATCATCCGCAGCGAATTAACCATGGTATACATCAAACATGGTAATAGTAAAATACTCAGGCATGTAAAAACGGGGGTAATACATGGTAAAAATATCGAAATTATTGCTGGTTTAAATATCAATGAACAAGTATTCATCCATCCACTGTCGGAAAAATAATAATGAAATATTCACTTTCAGGAAAACTGGCTGATAAGTTTCAGACCAACCCAATTACACCTTTGATTGCAATCGTTATGGTACTTCTTGGGATTTTTGCGGTGTATGTGACACCAAGAGAAGAAGAGCCACAAATAGATGTCACTTTTGCCAATGTCTATATCGCCCTACCAGGAGCCAGTGCCAAAGAAGTGGAAAATTTAATCTCCTACCCAGCTGAACAGGTATTAGACTCAATTGCCAACATCAAGCATGTATATTCAACCTCTAAACCTGGTATGGCCATTATCAGTGTGCAGTTTAAAGTGGGCATAAAAAGAAAAGATGCCATAGTCAGCTTGTATAATGAAATCCACTCCAATTCAGATTGGCTGCCTCTTGCACTGGGTGCATCACAACCCCTAATAAAACCCATGGGCATAGATGACGTACCCATTGACACCGTAACATTCTGGAGTGACAACCCACAAAAAGGCAGTTATGAATTACAACAGGTTTCCCATGCCTTAGAGGCCGAAATCAAGCGTATTTCCGATACCAGACTGGTGCAGACGACAGGAGGCCCACAGCATGTGGTGCATATATTACTTAACCCTGAAGATTTATCTGCCTACAATCTGGATTTCAACAGCATAGAACAAGCCCTAAAAAGCAACAATATGGCCACTCACTCTGGTTATAGAGTCACCAACAATCAGACCATACCAGTGGCAACGGGAACATTGCTGGCCAACATTGAAGACATCAAAGATTTAGTGGTCACCGTAAAAAATGGCATGCCTGTCTATTTAACCGACATTGCTACCATCAAAGATGGCCCTGACACCCCTGAAAACTATGTCTGGATAACGGCTGGTTCGGCATGGAAAGGGGCTGGAAAACCTAATTTTGCGCCAGCTGTAACTCATGCAATTGGTAAAAAAGCAGGCACCAATGCGGTTGACATTGCCAATGCCGTTATCAATGCTACTGAGCAATTGAAATCCAGCTATATTCCTGATGATGTACATGTAGAAATCACCCGTAACTATGGCAAAACAGCGGATGACAAGGCCAAAAAGCTAATGACTAAACTTGCCTTTGCAACAGTATCAGTGGTAGTGCTGATCATGATATTTTTGGGCTGGCGTGAAGCCATCGTTGTTGGTCTGGCAGTATCAATCACCCTAGCCGTGACACTGTTTGCCTCATGGGCATATGGCTTTACTTTAAATCGCGTATCTTTATTTGCCCTCATATTTTCTATTGGAATTTTGGTTGATGACGCTGTGGTCATTGTTGAAAACATTCACCGACATTTATCATTGGGGAAAAGGAAATTATCAGAACTCATCCCATTGGCAGTTGATGAAGTCGGGGGGCCAACCATATTAGCCACTTTTACTGTGATAGCCGCACTGATGCCAATGGCATTTGTCACAGGTTTGATGGGTCCTTACATGAGCCCTATCCCCATCAATGCCAGTATGGGAATGTTATTATCATTGATCATTGCTCTGATCGTGACTCCCTGGTTATTTAGAAAAATTATTGGTAACAAAATCCATCACAGTGAAAAAGATAACAGTAAAACGAGTATATTTAGTAAACTCATGACGCCCTTTTTACAAACTAACAAACAAGGTAAACTCAACCGTTATTTACTGGTTATTGGGGTTGTTTTCCTTATGCTTTTATCAGTATTACTGGTACCGAACCAACAAGTTATTTTAAAATTGTTGCCTTTTGATAATAAATCAGAAATACAGGTTGTAGTGGATACTCAAGAAGGAACCACACTGGAAACCACCAATCAGGTAATGATAGAAGTGGGCGAATACCTTAAAAGTATTCCAGAAATAGAACACATGGTTGCCTATGCAGGAACGGCATCCCCAATTAATTTTAATGGCCTGGTACGTCAATACTTTCTCAGAGAAGCGCCCAACATGGGTGATATCCAGGTCACCCTGACTGACAAACATCAACGCACTAGAAAAAGCCATGAAATAGCCGTAGCAATGAGAGAAGAAATCACCAAAATTGCCCAGTCTCATAACGCCATAGCGAAAATTGTCGAAGTTCCACCAGGACCGCCAGTACAATCCCCCATAGTTGCTGAAATTTATGGACAATCAGATGCCATGAGGAAAGTAACAGCACAAAGTGTGGAACAGATATTTAAACAAACTCAAGGTATTGTGGATGTTGACACATCAATAGAGACTGCCAGTTTACGAGAAATAATTGTTATAGATAGAGCCAAGGCCAGCCAGTTGGGAATTTCACAGGCCGCCATAGCAAAAACCATACAAACCGCTCTGAGTGGTACAGATATTAGTTTTCTACACAACCCAAATAACAAATACAGCACCCCTATTCGGATGGAAATCCCCGCCAATAGGCAAAATGATTTACAAACGCTACTAAATATACCCATTCAAAATACATCGGGTAACAGTGTTATTTTAGATGAGGTCATCAGCATTCAACAAAGTACATGGGAAAACACCATTTACCATAAGGATTTATTGCCCGTGTCTTTTGTCACTGCCAATATGTCAGGGTTTCAGGATTCGCCATTATATGGGATGTTTGATCTGGTCGATAAAATTAATGAGCATGAAACAATCAAACAATTATATATTGACGCTCCACAATTTGTTAATCAACCCAAGATTAAATGGGAAGGTGAATGGCAAATTACCTATGAAACATTTAGAGATATGGGTATCGCCTATGGCATTGGCCTGATTTTAATTTATTTATTGATCGTGGCTCAATTTAGCTCCTATTTTGTGCCACTTATTATCATGGCACCGATTCCATTAACCATTATTGGTGTCATGCCAGGTCACTGGATTGCTGGTGCACAGTTCACAGCGACGTCTATGATTGGTATGATCGCACTGGCAGGCATAATAGTACGTAATTCTATATTACTGGTGGATTTTATTTCCATACAGGTGAATGCAGGAAATCCATTAGAGCAAGCTGTTATTGACTCCGCCAAAGTCCGTGCCAAGCCAATTATTCTAACAGGCGTGGCTGCCATGATGGGGGCTTTCTTCATCCTTGACGATCCTATATTCAATGGTTTGGCCGTCTCACTAATCAGCGGCATATTGATATCCACCATGCTGACCCTGATATTGATACCTGTATTGTATTTTTGGTATTTATCCAGATTTGGTAATAAAGCCAATAACTAAATGACGGGGATTAGAGGGAAAAATGACATTTCAATCATTAATTTTATTCTGATCCTGATTTTATTTTTTCTTTGTCAATTTTATCTCTTGATCAATATCAATATTATTTTTTTGCAGTACATTATAATCGACACATAACTATTATTTACGGTGTCTTTAAACGATGAAAAATGAAACCAGGTTGCTGCCTGGAGATTTTGCTATCTGGATTTTTATCTTTGCAGAATTATTGGTCTTTGGTATATTTTTTATAAGCTATGCTGTGGTGCGCGTACAAAATATTGACATGTTCAATCATTATCAATTAAGCTTAAATCGTGAAACTGGTGCAATAAACACCATTTTATTAATCACTTCCAGTTATTTTGTGGTCAGAGCTGTTAGGGCTATTAAATTAAACCAGATCAAACAATGCTACCATTTTATCTATGCTGCGTTAATCTGTGGTGGGCTTTTTTTAGTTCTCAAGACTTATGAATTTCAGGATAAATTTTCTGCAGGAATTAGTCTGGATACCAACACTTTCTATATGTTCTACCTGTCATTAACCATTTTTCACTATATGCATGTTATCTTGGGGATGATCATTTTACTGGCTATCGCTATAAAAGCCCAAAGAGGCAAATATAGTTCACAAGATTATATTGGTGTTGAAACAGGTGGCGCCTATTGGCATATGGTTGACCTGGTTTGGATCATATTATTCCCCTTAATTTATATTATTCGATAGACAAGTCTTCAAATCATGAAAAAAATCTACAATATTCACACCATTTTGATATTACTTATCCTACTAACAATAAGTACCTACATGTTTGGTCATTTTAACTCCAGCGGTTTACTCGTCGTACTATTTTTAATTATCAGTGCTTTTATAAAAGGCCTATTGATCATGCGAGAATTTATGGAGCTGCGAGGTGTTTCTCTGCTATGGCGTGTTATCATGTATGGTTGGTTAACAACAGTTTGTTCAACAATTGTTATTGCTTATACAATTGGTGGCAATTAATATATTGACCATCTTTATGAAATTTTACGCTTGATAAATAAATGCCTGTCCTTATATTATCCGCAATTAATTAATATATGGAAAACCATGGCTAAAAAAGAAAATTTACAGTTTCAAACTGAGGTGAGTCAGTTATTACATTTGATGATACATTCTCTGTATTCAAACAAAGAAATATTTTTACGTGAGTTAATCTCTAATGCAAGTGATGCTTGTGACAAACTGCGTTTTGCCGCTTTAAGTGATGATTCCTTAAATGAAGGCGACAAAGAGCTAAGAATTGAAATCGAGTTTGATGCAGATAAAAACACTGTTACCATCCGTGATAATGGTATTGGAATGACTCGCAGCGAAGTGATTGACAATATCGGCACCATCGCAAAATCAGGAACCAAAGAGTTTTTGAATAAATTAACAGGTGATAAGGCTAAAGACTCACAAATGATTGGACAGTTTGGTGTTGGTTTTTATTCTTCATTTATTGTTGCGGATAAAGTCACATTAAGAACCCGCAAAGCGGGTAAGAAAACTGGCGTATTATGGGAATCAACAGGTGAGTCCGAATTCACCATTGAAGAAACCAACTATGAAGGTAAAGGCACCGAAGTAACTTTACACTTAAAAGATGATGAGAAGGAATTTGCTGCTGAATACAGATTAAAGTCAATTATCACTAAATATGCCGATCACTTGTCGGTACCTATTATGATGCTTGAAACAACTGAAGTTGAAAGTGATGATGAGAAGGACGGTGAAAAAGCAGATGAAAATAAAGAAAAAGCCACAATAACTGAATGGAAACAGGTCAATAAAGCCAAAGCATTGTGGACATTGCCAAAAACCGAGCTAAAAGATGAAGATTATAAGGAATTTTATAAAACTGTTTCACATGACTGGAACGAACCACTAACCTGGTCACATAGTCAAGTTGAAGGGAAGTATGAGTACACTTCATTACTTTACATCCCTGCTAAAGCGCCCTTTGATTTATGGGAGCCAGAAGCTCAGCATGGCTTAAAGCTTTATGTGCAACGTACTTATATAATGGATGATAGCAAAAATCTATTGCCAAGGTATTTACGTTTCATTAAAGGCGTTATTGATTCTAACGATTTGCCATTGAATGTCAGCCGCGAAATATTACAGAGCAACAAAGTAATTGACTCTATCAAACGGGCCTCAACTAAAAAGATTTTGACTCTATTAAAGAGAATGGCGAATAGTGACGCTGCCAAGTATCAAGAGTTTTGGAATGAATTTGGTTCTGTTATGAAAGAAGGTATTCAGGAAGATTTCAGCAACAAAGAAGACTTGTCTAAGTTGTTAAGGTTTGCCTCAACTCATAATGACGATGATAAACAAACAGTATCGCTGGAAGACTATGTTGCAAGAATGGGTTCCGATCAGGAAAACATCTATTACATCACTGCTGATAGTTATAACACAGCAAAAAACAGTCCTCATCTTGAAGTCTTCAAGAAAAAGAAAATTGAAGTCATATTGTTACATGATCGCATTGATGAGTGGTTAGTGAATGGTTTAACCGAATTTGACGGTAAAAAATTGCAGTCTGTTGCCAAAGGTGATTTAGATAAGCTGGACACTGACAAAGACAAAAAAGCAGTAGAAAAAGCTGAAAAAGATCATAAGGATGTGATTGAAAAAATGGAAAAAATCTTAACCGATAAAGTAGAGAAAATCAAGATTTCATCACGTTTGACTGATTCAGCAGCCTGCATTGTACTTAATGATCAGGACATGGCATTGTATATGCAACAATTAATGAAACAGGCAGGTCAAGCAGTTCCAAGTAGTAAACCTACACTAGAAATCAACATTGATCACGTACTTTTCAAAAAATTGCAAACTGAAAAAGATGATGATAAATTTTCTGACTGGACTTCTTTGGTATTTGACCAGGCTTTATTATCAGAAGGTGGTCAACTGGAAGATCCTTCTGCTTTTGTAAAAAGAATGAACAGATTAATGTTGTGAGCTAAAGCATAACAATATGTGATAAAATGATGGGTGGTTGATCTTTAGATTAACCACCCATTTTTTTTGCAACCTCCAGAGTCAAAAACAACCAAGCAAAAAAAAACCAGAGATAACTCTGGTCTCTTTTAAATCAAAAACAACTATTAATCCAAATCAACAGCAGATTTAGTTTTTGCTCTTCTTCTGCGTTCTTTTGCTCTGTATTCTTTCATGCAACTATCCTGATCATACATCACACAGGCTAAATAGTCAGTGGCTTCGATCAACACAGCACGAATGGCCTTACCTGTAGGTGTTTTCTTTTCCTTACCTAACTTGCCGCCAAACCCTCTTTTATTAAAACCAAGACTCATACCACCACTTTTAGAAGTTGCCTCAACTGTGCGAGCATACTCAATTTCACCAGTGGTTGCATTGATAACACGGATATCAATCGCCAATGAAGCGGTTTTCTTTTTACCACCAACTGAAAAACCTTTAAAACTTAAACCACCACCAGATTTGCCTGATTCTTCAAAATGAGAAACAGAACCGGTAACTAAATACTGAGCCCCGGTAATTTTACCCATTTTAGCGGCTGAACTCTTGGACACTCTACCTGAAGCACCTAAATCCTGTTCTGATAAAACACTGTTTAATTTTTTTCTTTCAACAACTTTAAATACGCCTGTTCCCAATAGCTCATTAGAAAGCATGTCACTTAATTCTCTACCCACTCCTGAATACCACCAGGAAGCTGATGTTTCATTTTTAAACTCTAAAACTGCTACCACTGGTCGATCATCTTTTGCAAAAGCAACTGATGCCAATAGTGAAACAATCAACATAAACATTATTTTTTTCATAAAATTTCCCCAAATATTAATTTTTCTATAAATAATTGTTACAATCTTACCCTATTTGATTACGAAGATAAACCATAAACAAGATGGAAAACTCAAAACTTGATACACTCCGCAAAAACCTCGATTTAATTGATGAACAAATTATAAGCCTATTGGCTGAACGACAAATGAATGTTGATGCCATCGGTTCTGTGAAACTTAACACAAAGTCACCAACAAGGGACTACCAAAGAGAAAAGCAAGTCATTGATAATATTATGAATTTTGCCAAAGCTAAAAAAGTCGACCCAGAAATTGCAAAACAGATATTTACCCTAATCATTAAGACTTCCCTTGAAAAACAAGAAAATCAAAAGATCAACACCTCGGGATATGGTTCAAGTAAATCAGCATTAATCATTGGCGGCTTGGGAAAAATGGGACAATGGTTTGCACAATTTTTGAATAACCAGGGATTTAAGGTCGATATCTCTGATATAAATAATGATCACAATAACATCGATTATAAAAATTCAGAACTGGATTATGAATACATAATAGTAGCAGCACCAATTGCTGCCAGCGCACAAATTTTACAGGATCTGTCAAAATTAAACCCCCTGGGTATTGTACTGGATATTGGCTCAATTAAGAGTCCATTAAAACTACCATTAATGCAGCTGGTTGACTCTGGTTGTAAGGTGGTTTCAATTCATCCCATGTTTGGCCCAGGTATCAAATTATTATCAAACAAGCATGTCATCTTCATTAATTTAGGCGACTCAGAATCTGTATTAAAAGTTAAGCAACTGTTTCAACCCACCATGGTCGAACAAATTGATATGCAACTTGAAGATCATGACAGGCTCATTGCTTACATACTCGGCTTATCACATGTCATCAACATTGCCTTCATGACTGTATTATCAGAATCTGGCGAGGCTGCAGAGACACTATCCAGGCTTTCTAGCACCACTTTTGATGCACAATTATCAATCGGAGAGAATGTGGTGGCAGAAAACCCACACCTATACTTCGAGATACAGAAATTAAATAATTATTCCAAATCAACATTAAATGCTTTGGGTGATGCCGTACAGAGAATCATAACTGTGGTTAATAACGATCAGGAACAGGCCTTTGTTAATATAATGACGAAAGCACAACAATACATATTGTCAAGAAAATCTTAAATCCTGGCAAACTTCACCAATAGATCCCCACCTTTGGGGGAATGGCGGGGTGGGTAGTTACAATTCAGAGCTCTTATCATGCTAACTCTGAAACTTGTACTTCCACCAGCGGATGGTCAATGGCACAGATATATTTAAGAAAAAAGTAGTCAGCATTAATGTATAAAATGCTTCAACGGACATGATACTATACTGCACAAAAGCAATATTCATCACCACAAAGGCCAGCTCCGCTCTGCCTAACATACCAAAACCAATCATCAAACTGGATGGCCAGTCAAACTTTCCAGTATAACGTGCTGCCAGTGATGCAGATGATACCTGACCAATAAATAGGGCAACAAACAAAATAAAAGCCTCTGGTAAAACAGAAGTAAAAAGTTCAAGATCAAAGATAAGTTTAGTACCTAAAGTAACAAAAAATACTGGGCCTATCCAGGTAAATGCAACATTATCAATGATCTCACGTGCCTGTTTAAAGTAGTCCACTCTTTTCTCTTCATTAAAATCAAAATAATCTCTGTGTATGACCAAACCAGCCATATAAGCACCAATAGCAGGATGAAAGCCAAAGTAATGTGCTAGTAAACCAACACTAACAGCAATAAGCAATAATGCCAGTACCGCATATTCGCCATGACCCATCGCTAAAACCTTGCGCAAATTGAACCAACCCACAACAGGTATTATTTTCAATATACCTTTACTAGAAGGAAATACCCATTTACCAATAACAGCAACCGTCAAAAAGAAACCCAGAGCCTTACCCAGTATAAATAAAACACCTGATACAGTAAGAGAAGCCTCACCTGCGGCAATAGGCACAAGTATCGCCACCAATGCCAACGAGGCGATATCATCCAATATGGCAGAAGTCATTATCCCCGTAGCAGCAGGTGATTTACTCAAACCCTCACTTTTCAATGACACCATGGTTAATGAGACCGCTGTCGCAGTCATTGCCAAACCACATAAAAGCGCCATACTTTTATCACCCCAAAATATTAAAGCTGCAGAATAAGCAATAACAAACGGAGCTATTGCTCCAAACAGGGCAATACCCCAACTTCGCTTGATACCACTGATAAAATTATCTGTTTCTTCTTCAAAACCTAGCGCAAACATAATAACAATAATACCCAGTTCTGCAAAATCATCAATAAATACAGGCATTTCAACTGGAACCACACCCAGATTAACCAAAATAGCCCCACAAAACAAGTACCAAAGTACTGGCGTCAATCTGGTTTTATAAGCCAGATAGGACGCAACAAAAACGCTAAACCAAATAATGGCAAGTATGGCAATGTCATGCATGTTTTATTCCAAATAAGTATTCATCAATAATATTATCATACATTATATTCCCCGTTTGTAGAGTTTTTACTACAAACATATTGGTAAATTCCTACAAATCCAACTGTTTTTACCTATACCATTAAATTAATTTATAAATACAATAGGGGGTAACCTAAAAAAAAGGATTAATAAATGAAAATCAATAAAGGGTACACCATCATAGAACTCATGATCACCTTAACAATTGCGGTAATATTAATGAGCTACGCATTACCAAGTTTCTACCAATTGAGACTAAACACCATAATGAACAGTGAAAGAAACCGTTTAACTACATCACTAAATTTTGCCCGATACCATGCCATATCCAAACAGAGGCAAGTCATTATCTGCCCCAGTATTTCTGGGGCAGATTGCGATAACCAGTCTAACTGGTATCAAGGTTGGATTGTATTTGTTGATAATAATAGAAACAGAGCACTGGATGATGATGAATTATTGCTTCGCTACGAAGATGCCATGAAAACGGAAGTCAAAGCCACATCATCAATTTACAGACAAAAAATTCGTTATAATGCTCTCGGATTTTCGCCAGGAACCAATGTATCCATCAACTTCTGTGATGAAAGAGGCAAGAAATTTGCCAAATCTATCATTATCAACAATGCAGGAAGAATTAAACAATCCAAACCAATTTCTAACAATATTTGTAACTAGGCAAGAATTCAGGGTAAAATATAATTTTGTCTTTATCTACAATTATATGCATTATTTAGTTAGCTTCGATCCTGTTTTCCTTAATCTTGGCCCAATAAAAATTCACTGGTATGCCATTACCTATTTAATTGGCTTTGGCCTATTTATCTTATTGGGTAATTATCAAGTTAAAAATTACAATACATCGTGGACTAAAGAACATGTCTCCGACTTTCTATTTTATGGTGCTTTGGGAGTTATTCTTGGTGGTAGGATTGGCTGGGTACTGTTTTATAGCGACATATCATTAATGGATGATCCGCTACTGCCTTTTAAAGTACAGGGTGGCGGCATGTCATTTCATGGTGGTTTGGCTGGTGTCATCATTGCCATGTTTTATTTCAAACACAAGACTCAAAAAGGTTTTTTTGAAATTGCTGACTTTGTTGCCCCTCTTGGTGCCCTTGGGATAGGCTCAGTAAGAATAGGAAACTTTATTAATGGTGAATTATGGGGACGCTTAACTGATAAACCCTGGGCCATGATTTTTCCTGACTCATTACCTGCAAGTCTGTGGAATCAACCCATAGAGAAATTGCAGGTATTAAATCAACAGGGCTTATTAAATGAATTCCAGACACCCATCACCTTTATATGAAGCTTTTCTGGAAGGTCTTATTACTTTTATCATTGTCTGGCTTGTGGCTAGAAAATTCAGCAGAAATGGTATAGCCGCTGGAACATTCCTATTGTGCTATGGTGTATCAAGGTTTAGTGTAGAGTTTTTCAGAGAACCTGATGCCAATCGCGGTTTTATTGCATTTGACTGGATGACAATGGGACAAGTTTTAACCATACCTATCATTATCATTGGTTTAATTTTTATTAGTGGGATATTTTTAAAGAAAACCACATGAATGGTCGTATAAAATTATCTTTTATAATTATAGAATAAATCATGAACGTAACTAAACAACAGAATAAATCATTTAGAAAAAAAGTATATATGATATTAGAGCGGGAAACCCATTCTAAATTTGCAGAACTCATACATTATTTTTTAATGATTTTAATATTGTTAACCGTCGTTGCAGTCATTCTAGAAAGTGATGCCGAAATCTATCACCGCTATCAATTATTTTTTTGGGTATTAGAGGCCATTTCTTTAGGTGTATTTACCATAGAATATATATTTCGGGTCTGGTCAAGTGGAGAAATCAAGAAATATCGATCATTAAGAGGCAGGATAAAGTACATTTTTACGCCGATGGCCATCATTGACCTTATGGCTATATTACCCGTGTGGTTTGGCTTCTTTATCTATAGAGATTTAATGATTTTAAGAGGCTTAAGACTAGTCAGGGTATTTAAACTGACCCGCTATTCTCGATCTATGAACTTATTAATCTCGGTACTGAAGCAGGAAAGTGCCAATATTTTTTCGGCCTTTTTTGTTTTATCAATTTTAATCATCATTGCCGCCACAGGCATGCACATAGTTGAAGGTAATAACCAGCCAGTAGCCTTTGGCACCATCCCAAAAGCCATTTGGTGGGCAACTGTGACACTAACAACCGTAGGATATGGTGATGTTGTACCCTTAAGTGCTGCTGGCAAAATATTTGGCATTGTCATTCTTATGTCTGGCATTGGTATGGCTGCCTTGCCTGCTGGTATTCTTGCCTCTGGTTTCACTAAGGAAATCAATCGCAGAAAGGAAAAATTCAGACACAGGGTTATCAATTATTTATCTGATGGTATTCTGGATAAGGATGAGCGTAAAAAACTACGTATATTAGCCAATGAGCTGGCTATCTCCAATCAGGATGCAAAAACAGTTATTTGGGAACTAAAGAAAATGCAATTAAAAATAACCGAATTAACATGCCCTCACTGCGATACCCTAATTGAAATAGAACATTATTCAGATCACATTGGTATCAAAAACCACCATCATAAAAATCAAACCAATTAGTGCCTGAGAAGTCACAGACCACTAAGCCAATTATCAAACAAAAGCATTTCATTGGAAAAATAGCTATGATTATATTTTTTGGTTTCCCGTTTAAGCAGACGCGGGTTTCTGGTGGTTAAATTAACATGATCTTCTTTAAGCACACTGCCACTGATATCAAGCAAACGATAAGAAAATTCAAGCCTGATTCTATCAGTATCGTTGATCACTCTGAACAAGTGATGCCCACCATATAAAAAACCACCAGCCATATCAATATTGTTGACCACAATTTGCAGACTGCTATCATTGCTAAGAATATTAGCAGCAGACTTAATCATTAAACCCTGTAACTGCTCCATCAATTTCTCACGATCTATAACTGTGCTATGTATCCTGGTTTTAAAATCCGTGAACTTCTCAGGGTTATTAAAATTTACAGTTGTTGCTGGTTTTTCTGCCAAGGCAGTATTAATGGTAAAAATTAATACCAAGCTAAATAGTTTAATAATTTGCATAATATCATCTCCTAACAATGCTTATAGTCAGAATACTACATTTTTTCAACTGAACAGACAATGAACCAATCTGTAATAATCATTAATATATCCCAAAAGCAGATACAGATTCTCTAAATATTGTGCGACTATTTGTTTTCATAATAATTTGTGCTTGACAATATGCCACAAATTGAATATCGTCACTGATCGAAGAATATAAAAAAATAAATAAAAAAAACAATAGAGGTACAACATATGGCACCAGAACCGTGCAATACTGTCAATGGAAGGCCGTTGACTACAGCAAAGATCAATAACAATTTCGATAATTTACATAAACCACTGAACTTACAACAGGCAATAGCAGAATCCGATCGATGTCTTTATTGCTATGATGCCCCATGCATACAGGCTTGTCCTACATCAATAGACATTCCTACTTTTATTCATCAAATTCGTACCGAGAACATCAATGGTGCCGCAAAAACAATACTGTCACAAAATATTATGGGTGGAACATGTGCACGTGTCTGCCCAACAGAGGTACTATGCGAAGAAGTTTGCGTATTAAATAGCGCTGTAGAACAACCCATTGAAATTGGCTTATTGCAGCGTCACGCCGTTGATAGCTTTATTAGTCATAATGATACCCACCCTTTTACAAGGCAAAAAGATACGGGCAAACACATTGCCATAATTGGTGCCGGCCCAGCTGGATTATCCTGTGCACACAGAGCAGCCATATTAGGTCATCAAGTGACAATCTATGAAGCAAAAGCCAAATCAGGTGGCTTAAATGAATACGGCCTTGCTGCCTATAAAATGGTTGATGACTGGGCACAGACAGAAGTTGATTTTTTACTTGCCATCGGTGGTATAACAATTAAACACGATCAAATAATGGGTGATAATATTTCATTACAGTATTTACAGCAAAATCATGATGCGGTATTTATTGGGATTGGCCTGGGTCAGACCTATAATTTAGGTTTAGAAAAGGAAAATTTAACAGGAATCAGTGATGCTGTTGATTTTATTGAAACACTCAGACAAAGCACAGACAAAGCACAAGTCAAGATTGGTAATGATGTGATTGTTATCGGCGCAGGCAACACCGCTATTGATGTCGCGGTACAAGCCAAACGCCTGGGCGCAGAGAATGTCACCTTAGTATATCGACGAGGTGAAGAACAAATGAGTGCAACCGAATATGAAGTTAATCTTGCCCGTAGCAATGATGTCCATATCAAATTGTGGTCAGCACCTGCAACTATTATCGGTGATACAGAAGTCACAGCCATCGAGCTCAACAAGACAATAATAAAAGATGGAAAACTACTGCCTACCGATGACACATATACCATTAAAGCTGACATGATACTTAAAGCCATTGGCCAAAAGCTTAATAACTCTGCACTTAAAGGTGTAAGTATTGAAAGAGGAAAAATAATTATCAATAAAAATTATGAAACATCACTAAAAGGAGTCTTCGCAGGAGGAGATGCCATAAATACAGGCGAAGATTTAACTGTACAGGCCGTAGAAGATGGCAAACAGGCAGCACACGCAATGGATGCATATTTAACTCAGGAGGAGAAATAACATGGCCAATTTAAAATGTAATATCGCTGGTATAGAAAGCATCAATCCTTTCTGGCTGGCATCAGCTCCCCCAACTGATAAATACACCAATGTAGTACGCGCCTTTGAAGCAGGCTGGGGCGGCGTTGTCTGGAAAACATTGGGCGAAGATCCACCAGTTATCAATGTTGCCAGCAGGTATGGCGTTCATAAAAATAATAATCGCAGCATAGTCGGTATAAACAACATCGAATTAATAAGTGATAGACCGCTACAAACCAATCTGGATGAAATTCGCCAAGTCCGAAAAGAATGGCCTGACCGGGTTATTATCGGCTCAATGATGGCAGTGATAGAAGAAAGAGCATGGAAAGAGTTGGCGATAAAAATAGCTGATGCCGGCGTACAAGGCATAGAACTGAACCTGGGTTGCCCACATGGCATGTGTGAACGTGGTATGGGTTCAGCCATTGGACAAGTGCCAGAAATGGTCGAAAAAGTCACCCGTTGGGTCAAAGATGTCGTGGATATTCCAGTTTTTACTAAACTGACACCCAATATTACCAATATATTATGGTCAGCGGAAGCAGCCATGAAGGGTGGGGCCGATGCTGTTGCCTTAATCAATACAGTTAATTCCATCGTTTCAGTCGACTTGGATAAAATGGCACCTAACCCTATAGTTGACGGCAAAGGTACGCATGGTGGTTACTGCGGTACTGCGGTCAAACCCATAGCCTTAAACATGGTGGCAGAAATAGCCCGTAATAGTGATACCAAAGATTTAAAAATATCAGCCATTGGTGGCATTGAAAATTGGCGTGATGCGGCAGAATTTATTGCACTTGGTGCCGTTGGCCTGCAAGTTTGTACGGCGGCAATGCTATATGGCTTCCGTATTGTTGATGACATGATACAAGGCTTAAGCAATTGGATGGATGACAAAGGTTATCAATCCATAGAAGATTTTCGTGGTATGGCAGTCCCCAATACCGTTGACTGGAATGAATTAAACATGAACTTCGATACAAAGGCAGTGATAGATCAGGATAGCTGTATCGAATGTGGTCGTTGTCATATTGCCTGTGAAGACACCAGCCATCAGGCGATAGAGTTTTCAGTAAATGATGATGGCAAGCGTATCTTTAGAGTCATTAATGATGAGTGTGTCGGCTGCGACTATGTGCAATGATTTGTCCCGTACCAAACTGTATTGAAATGGTGGAAGTTGAAAATAACCTGCCCTATATGGCATGGCCGGACAATCCGCTTAACCCGATGAATAGCAAATAATCCATAAGAACATATAAATAATGAGCTTCCTTTGTGGGAGTCAAGAATCAGAATTATGGATTTTGTAAGATCGTAGATACCCTGCAAGGGTGCCGCTACAAAAACAAATATTTATGCTTAAATATATAATGAAAAGAATAAAATTATGACAAACAAACTAAATTTAGAAAACTACTGGATGCCTTTTACGGCAAATAGACAATTCAAATCAAACCCCCGTTTAGTAGCCAGTGCCGATGGCATGTATTTTACCCTGACCGATGGGCGAAAATTACTGGATGGTATCGCTGGACTGTGGTGCTGTAACGCTGGACACAATAGACCACGTATCGTTGAGGCTATTCGTAAACAGGCAGGTGAGCTGGATTATTCACCCGCTTTTCAAATGGGTCATCCAAAACAGTTTGAACTGGCAGAACGTCTGGCTAATTTAATGCCTGGTGATTTAAACAAGGTGTTTTTTACCAACTCTGGTTCTGAATCAGTAGAAACAGCATTAAAAATGGCGATAGCCTATCACCGCTTACGTGGGGAAGGACAACGCACACGTTTAATTGGCAGAGAAAAAGGCTACCACGGTGTTAACTTTGGAGGCATGGCAGTTGGCGGTATGCCAGCTAACCGTAAAATGTTTGGCTCTTTAGTAACGGGCGTGGATCATTTACGCCACACTCATGGTGTTGAAGGCAATGCCTTTTCAAAAGGGCAGCCACAATATGGTGAAGAACTGGCCGATGACTTAATCCGCATGGTGGAATTGCATGATGCCTCAACCATAGCTGCTGTTATTGTAGAACCACTGGCTGGTTCAGCAGGAGTCATATTACCACCTAAAGGTTATCTACAAAGATTACGTAAAATTTGTGATGAACACGGCATCTTATTGATTTTTGATGAAGTCATTACTGGTTTTGGTCGTTTAGGCGCTCCTTTTGCCACGAATTTCTTTGGCGTTGAACCAGACATTATCACAACCGCCAAAGGTCTTGCCAATGGCGTTATCCCCATGGGTGCTGTTTTTGTTCAAGATGAAATCTATGACACCTTTATGACTGGCCCAGATAATGCCGTAGAATTTTTCCATGGCTATACCTTTTCTGGCAATCCCATGGCATGTGCTGCAGCCTTAGGGACTTTAGATACCTATGAAGAAGACGGCCTGTTGACCCGTGGTGCAGAACTCTCAGACTACTGGCAGGCAGCCGCTCATTCTCTCAGTGACTTGGAACACGTTATTGATATCAGAAATCTTGGCTTGATCGCAGGTATTGAGCTACAACCTAGAGCAGGACAACCAACAGCCCGAGCATTTGTGGCCTTTTTGAAAGCTTATGATGCTGGACTATTGATTCGTACCACTGGCGATACCATTGCATTATCCCCACCATTGATCATTGAGAAAGAACAAATAGATTTTGCCTTTGGTACATTAAGAGAGATTATAAAGAACCTAGCGTAAGATTATAAAGAATTAACCTAAGATGGGTTTCGCCCATCAAAAAAAGAATTAATCTAATGATGGGCAGAGCCCATCTTACACAAAACACTATATTATGAAAAAAATACAACACATTATTAACGGAGAAGCGACCTCTGGAGCTTCCACAGAAACACAAGCAGTTTACAACCCTGCAACAGGTGAACAAACTGCCGAATTAGTACTCGGTGGTTTAGCTGACATCAACACAGCGGTTGAAAACTCAAAGCAGGCTTTCAAAGGTTGGTCTACCACATCACCAGCTAAACGCGCTAAAGTCATGTTTAATATGCGTCAAATCCTCATTGACAATCAAGATTTAGTAGCCGAAACCATCAGTAAAGAACATGGCAAAACCCACGATGATGCCCTAGGAGAAGTTACCCGAGCATTAGAAGTGGTTGAATATGCCTGTGGTATTACCGAAAAACTCAAAGGTGATTTTAACAGTGATGTGGGCCCAGGCATTGACACCCATTCCAACCGACAGCCACTGGGAGTGGTTGCCGGTATCACGCCTTTCAACTTTCCATCGATGGTGCCCCTGTGGATGATACCCATGGCACTTGCCTGTGGTAATACCTTTATCCTCAAGCCATCCGAACGTGATCCATCCAGCGCCAACCTCATTCATGATTTATTTGCTCAAGCAGGTTTGCCCGCTGGTGTACTCAATGTTGTACACGGTGGCAAAGATGCAGTTGATGCCATCCTGGACCACAAAGACATACACGCTGTAAGCTTTGTTGGTTCTACTCCCATTGCCGAATACGTTTATACTCGTGGTTGTGCGGCTGGTAAACGAGTACAAGCCCTGGGAGGCGCCAAAAACCACATGATCATTATGCCAGATGCTGATCTGGATCAAGTCGCAGATGCACTGATGGGCGCTGGTTTTGGTTCAGCAGGGGAACGCTGTATGGCAATCAGCATGGCTGTGCCAGTTGGCAAAGAAACAGCTGACAGATTAATTGAAAAGCTGATTCCACAGGTACAAAACCTCAATATCGGCCCTTATGATAAAAAAGGTGCAGAAATGGGACCTGTGATTACCCTAGATGCCAAACAACGCATAGAAGGTTTAATCAGCCAAGGCGAAAGCGAAGGTGCAAAAGTGCTGGTTGATGGCAGAGACCTCAAAATTGCAGGTTACGAAAATGGTTTCTGGGTAGGAGCCACCCTACTCGATCATGTCACATCTGATATGAGTGTCTACAAACAGGAAATATTCGGCCCTGTGCTTTCGGTACTACGAGCAGAGAGTTATGAAGAAGCAGTAGATTTAATCAACTCACACGAATACGGTAACGGTACTGCCATATTCACCCGTGATGGTGATGCTGCACGAGATTTTGCCACCAAGATACAGGTAGGTATGGTTGGCATCAACGTCCCAATCCCAGTGCCTGTGGCTTACCATAGCTTCGGTGGCTGGAAACGATCTATATTCGGCGCCCACGGCATATATGGCCCTGAAGCGGTACATTTTTACACCAAACTAAAAACCATCACCACAAGATGGCCGACAGGTATTAGGTCGGGTGCACAGTTTAATTTTCCAAGTATGGATTAGGCCTATTAAGATAATATAAGTAGCTATTCACCCCATCATTCCAACGAAGACGGAAATCTATTGCAAAAGTTACTAGACTTAGTGAGAGTAATCAGTGATATTGTGAGATTCCCGCCTTCACACTAATGACCAGAGAGGTGATTAGTTACAAATATGATAGAATAAAGAAAATTAAACGAGAAACAAGATGGCAGTATCATTGCCATTAAAAAAAATGTCCTTTGCTGAAAAAATACAAACCATGGAATTATTATGGAATGATTTATGTAAAGAGCCTGAACAATTTGAGTCACCTTCCTGGCATTTAGATGAACTACAACACAGAGAGCAAATGGTCAAAGAAGGTAAAGCAGAGTATTTAGACTGGGAAACAGTTAGAAAGGATATTAAGAAAGAAATTGAATGAAAATTAATATCCTTTCTTCAGCTAAAAAAGATTTAGTTGATGGATACCTTTTTTATGAAAACCGAGCTCAAAGTATTGGAAATTATTTTCTTGACTCATTATACTCTGACATCGATTCATTAATAATTACAGCAGGAATTCAGCACATTGTGTTTAATAAATATTTTCGAATGCTATCAAAAAGATTTCCATTTGCTGTATTTTACACAATAGAAAGCAACATAATCAAAGTTGCAGCAATTTTGGATTGCAGACAAAAACCGGCATGGGTAAGAAAGAGACTAATCAAAGTGTAAAATCTCATTGAAAATTTTGTGCCATTTCTGTAGCTCTCGGTGATACTTGCAATTTATCAACAATTATAGGCCAAACCGAAAACACCATAATATAAGTTAAGAGAAACATTTATCATGATTAAAAGGGTCTTCATGATGAAAAAATAAAAAAACAAGAATAATAGAGAAAAAAATATGAAATCAACATTAAAAGCAGCTGTCATTCAGATGGGATTAAAATCTTCAACTGACAATGATCCAGAAACCATACGAAAAGCCATGATCGAAGCACACATTCCTATGATTGAGGAAGCGGGAGAAAAAGGTGTGCAGGTATTAAGTTTCCAAGAAGTCTTTACCCAACCCTACTTCTGCCCATCTCAAGATGCCAAGTGGTATGCCAGCGCTGAATCCATTCCCAACGGCCCAACCACACAATTAATGCAAGAGTATGCGGCTAAATACAAAATGGTGATTGTGGTTCCCATTTACGAAAAAGATGATGTCACTGGTGTGTATTACAACACTGCAGCTGTAATTGATGCAGATGGTAGCTATTTAGGCAAATACCGTAAAACCCACATTCCTCAAGTCGCTGGTTTTTGGGAGAAATTTTACTTTAAACCAGGCGCATCAAACTGGCCAGTTTTTCAAACCCAATATTGTAAATTAGGTGTATATATTTGTTATGATCGTCACTTCCCTGAAGGCTGGCGTGCATTGGCACTTAATGGTGCTGAGTATATCATCAACCCATCTGCCACAGTTGCAGGATTATCCGAATACCTGTGGAAACTGGAACAGCCAGCCTCAGCAGCAGCCAATGGTTGCTGGATTGCCGCGATTAATCGTGTAGGTGTGGAAGAACCCTGGAATATCGGTGAATTTTACGGTCAAAGTTATTTCGTCAATCCAAGAGGACAAATCGAAAAACAAGCCAGTCGAGATCAGGATGAGTTGTTAATTCACGATTTAGATATGGGCATGGTACAAGAAGTACGTAATACCTGGCAGTTTTTCCGTGATCGTAGGCCGAGCACTTATACAAAACTCACAGATGGCGAGTAGCTTTTGTAAGGTGGGTCTTACCCACCATTGCTAAACCTGGATAATGAAACAATAATAAAATGATGGGCAAAGCCTATTCTACAATAGTAATATGGGGATGATAATGAAAAATAGCAGACAAGCAGACGACCTATGGAACGAAGACCTCGCGCCAACAACGGTAGAACAACGCACCTGGGACTGGAAAGCCTACGGGTCTCTGTGGGTAGCCATGGTAGTTTGCGTACCAACCTATATGCTGGCAGGTGGCCTGATCGCTGAGGGCATGAACTGGTCGCAAGCGGTTATCACCATATTACTTGGTAATGTAATCGTTTTGGTACCGATGATGTTGATTGGTCATGCTGGAGCCAAACATGGCATTCCTTTTCCTGTATTGTTACGCTCTTCTTTTGGTACCAAAGGTGCGCGTATTCCTGCTTTGGCACGTGGCTTGGTGGCCTGTGGCTGGTTTGGCATTAATACCTGGGTTGGTGGTTCTGCCATTTTTGTTATTATTAACACCCTGACAGACAACGCCATAGTTGGTGAGGCTTTACCATTTTTGGGTATAAGCATTGGTCAGTTTGCTTCATTTATCGGCTTTTGGCTTATGCATTTATATTTTATCAAACATGGTACTGAGTCTATTCGCTGGTTAGAAACCTACGCTGCGCCCTTTCTGATAGGTATGGGTTTAGTACTGCTTGCCTGGGCTTATTTTACTGCTGGTGGTTTTGGTGCAATGCTTTCTGCGCCATCAAAATTTGCCGCAGGTGGTCCCAGAGAAGGCGAATTTTTTGTTGTATTTATTGCCAGTTTGACCGCTATGGTCGGTTTTTGGGCAACCATGGCGTTAAACATTCCTGACTTTACCCGCTTTGCCAAATCACAAAAAGATCAAATCATCGGACAGGCCATTGGTCTACCCTTGCCTATGGCACTATTCGCGTTTATCAGTGTGGCGGTCACATCGGCTACCGTAACAATTTTCGGTGAAGCCATTTGGGATCCCGTTGTCTTGGCTAGCAAGATGGGTGGCATTGGTGTAATTGTTGCCTTAATGGCACTGGTTGTTGCTACATTAACCACCAATCTAGCAGCCAATGTGGTTGCTCCTGCTTATGGATTCTCTAATCTCAACCCAAAGAAAATCAGTTTTAAAATGGGTGGTTATATCACTGCTGGTATTGGCATTGCCATTTTTCCATGGAAATTATTAGAAACTGCTGGTGGTTATATATTTGTCTGGCTTATCGGTTACTCTGCCCTACTCGGTCCAATAGCTGGCATTTTGATTGCTGATTATTTCTTCGTCAGAAAAAGTGAATTGGATGCAGAATCATTATTCAATCATAAAGGCCTATATGGTGCATGGAACTGGGCAGGCATTATCGCCTTGATTGTTGGCATATTACCCAATTTACCAGGATTTCTACACGCCGCTGGTATTGTTGAAACTGTCCCTGCTATTTTTGATACAATATACAGCTACGCATGGTTTGTTGGTTTATTTATTGCAGGTGCTTTGTATTTGATTTTGAACAAAAAATGATAATCATAAAAAGAGTCATAAATTTTGCATTCATTGTAAAATTATGGCTTTTTTACAATTAATGAGATTTATTGGTTAAATCTTGTTTGCAATGGCTCTATTGACCATCATTTCTACTGCTTCATTCATTTCTACAGGTCATAAAATAATATCAGGATGTTTATTTGCATAGACCCTGGAAATTTCATTTGCAAAAAATTGTAGAGATAGAACTATTCTAAAACTGGAATCAGCAGAATTCCTAATAGCATGCTGTACTTAATTAAAAAATCAATTTTCTAATTCAAAATCATAAGCAAATCGTCCCATATCAATTTTCTTGCTCAGACCAAACTCAATGCCCTCCTGTTTTAACAGCTGGTATTGATGTTCAAATCCATCATTGCTTAATGATATTTTTCCTTGTGAATTAATGACTCTATACCATGGGAGTTGGTACTTTTTACTGCAACTATGTAAAATTCTGGATACCTGTCTGGCAGCTCGATGATTACCTGCATGAAAGGCAATTTGTCCATAGCTTGCAACCTTACCTGCTGGTATTGATTTGATTAAAGCAATTACTTTAAGTGAGAATGGTGACATGATTATTCCAAAATTAAAAAAGCCTGCAATCAGCAGGCTCTTTTAATTTCATTAAGAAAGAACACAAATTATTTAACAATAAGCTCTGTGCGTCTATTTCTGGCTTTGCCTTCTTCAGTATCATTAGTTGCAATAGGCTGAGACTCACCATAACCTTTCCAGGTCATGCGATCAGCACTGATACCATGATCTACCAAATAGCTGTATACAACTTTAGCACGTTTTTCCGATAACTTCTGATTGTATTCATCAGATGCGGTTGAATCGGTATGACCCGCAACTTCGACTAAAATAGTCCCATGTGCACCTAAAGTTTTAACTGCGGCATTTAAAATCGCAACTGATTCTGGCTTCAATGTGGCTTTATCAGTAGCAAAGTGAACACCCTGTAACTCTATAACAACCTGTACATCACAACCATCTTTACCAACAACGGCACCTGGTTTTGAATGTGGGCATGCATCTCTTGAATTAGCAATACCATCTTTATCATCATCACCATCAACTATTGCACAACCAGTGGCATCCACTTTAGTGCCTGCTGGTGTATTTGGACATCTGTCATTGGCATCGCTGACACCATCATTATCACCATCTAGCTGAGGTGCTTGTTCTACCAGTTTTGTTACTGATTTTTGCTCTGATGCATCACCAAGAGCAATACTTAAGCCAGCATTAAATAAATAATCTCCAAAAATATCTTCAGCAGGATTAGTATCATTGGCATTCTCAAGACGATATCTTAACTCTGTTCTCAATCTCACTCTATCAGTCAATTTTTTTGATATACCAGCAGCTAAATCCAATGTTGCATTAAATTCTGTTGGTCTCTGCGTTCTTAAAAAGCCAACACCCAATCCTAAATAAGGTTTTAAGCCCATTTGCTCATCAAAATAATAACGTCCCATCAAACCCAGTGTATTTTGTGTCAGGTTGCCGCCATCTACCAAATCAAATCTGGCTCTTGAAAACTCCAAGTCTACCGACAATCTTTCAGTAAAAAATCGACCAAATCCAATACCAACAGCTAAGGCAGAATTTGCATTTTTATCATCGTCTGGTTCGACAAAACTTACATTAGGTGTTACATACCAGCGATGATCAAAATCATGATCTTCTGCTACCGCTAAACCAGTCGCAAGTGCTAAACTCACAGCCATTACTATCTTTTTCATTTCAACTCTCCAAATTAATATATCAATGACTGCGATTGTAACATAATAATTTTCTAATTCAAAAAACTTAACAATTTCTTACGATTTGTTACTGTCAAATCCAATAACAGCGTGAAAGTAGACAAAGAACATTGATGATTTGTGGTTTTTATTTTCAAATGAGATAAAATGCAGCTTATGACAAATATAAAAAATAGATTCAGAGGATTTCTACCGATTGTGGTCGATGTAGAAACAGGTGGCTTTAATTCACGTACTGATGCACTACTTGAAATTGCTGCTGTTGTTATTCAACAGGACGAAAGTGGCCTGTTATTTTTTGATGATGTTAATACCGCTTATGTGGAACCATTTAAAGGTTCCAATATTGATCCCAAATCACTTGAAATCACAGGAATTGATCTTGATCACCCGCTGAGAATGGCAATGAACGAAACGGCGGCATTGGGTAAAATATTTACCCCCATCAGAAAAGCCATAAAAGATGCTGGTTGTAATCGTGCAATTTTGGTTGGTCATAACGCACACTTTGATCTGGGGTTTCTGAATGCTGCAGTTGAACGAACAGGTATAAAACGTAATCCTTTTCACCCGTTTAGCTGTTTAGATACGGTCACGCTTTCAGCTTTAGTCTATGGACAAACCGTTTTGGCCAGAGCCATTGCCGAAGCCAAAATTGAATGGGATAATGATCGTGCGCATTCAGCGATGTACGATACAGAAAAAACTGCAGAGTTATTTTGCAAAATCCACAATACCTGGCACGAACTTAATCACTAACCCGAATATTTCATACAAGAGTGGTAGTAGGGGGGAAATAATGAAATATTCAGGCTAGTTACTTCATTACAACGCTGTGTCTTACTGTCGCCATAGAACGAGACAAATAAACATCGACATTTCTTTTACAACTGTAGATCAAATCAAGCTCTGGTAGTTTATCTTTAAGTTCTCGCCATAAATCAGGATGATAATGTCCGCCTCTTTCAGGAGCAATATTCTCAATCTTTTTATCTAATATCTGATCACACTGTTCAGGAAACAGTTTATTGGGTAATTTAGTTAACAGCAAATTGATGGTCTCTTTACTTTTGATAGATTTGTATATATTTTTACTGAACTCCTCGCCTTTGATTCTTTTTAGTCTTATCTCTTCCTGACTAAAGTTACTGATTTCCATTTCCAGGCCAAATTCTTCATCTTCATAAATAATTTTGAATGCGACATCAATATTACGATTTAAAATGAGTCTATTCATGTCATTTAAAGGCAAATGCCAGTCTTGTTCAATCACACAATCCATGAGTGCTAGCCATTTAGCCGAATATTCTCCAAGAAATCCCGTATATTCTTGCTTACTGGTCCCATCATCTATGGAAACAACTACTTTTTTATTGATATGGTGTTCTAAAATCTGATCATAATCTTTACCTGCTGCACCAATTGCTGTCGATCCAACCTGTTTTAAATGCTTTTCATTTGCTTTCATCAAATCGCCAGCATTTGATTTCATCCGGTTCAAAAAAACGCCCAATGTTTCGCTGAATGCATCCTGAAAATTACTGATGAAATTTCTCAACTGTCTAATGCTTCGACGAATATGCCCTGGTTTTGATACCTTGTTTATTTCTAAAAGCCTTCTTTCTTTATTTTCTGGAGATAATTCGTCCTGATATCGAAAAATCAATTTCAAATTATCCATATCAGCCTGGTAAAACAGGTAGCTGTCGACCCAACTACCACCACTGCTTTGAAAAGG
>JAESTH010000157.1 GCA_016763695.1 Alcanivoracaceae bacterium | reverse complement strand
TACATACGGTGTTGATGTTGAAGTGGGTCAACCACAAGTGGCTTATCGTGAAACGATTACTAAACTTGTAGAAGATACCTATACTCATAAAAAACAATCTGGTGGTGCAGGTCAGTTTGGTAAACTGGACTATATCATTGAACCAGGTGAACCAGGTTCTGGTTATGTATTTGAATCGAAAGTAACTGGTGGTAATGTTCCTAAAGAATATTTCCCTGCTATTGAAAAGGGCTTCAAATCTTTAATGGAAGCTGGTGTTTTGGCTGGTTATCCCTGTCTAGATTTAAAATTCACCATTACTGATGGTGCTTATCATGCGGTGGATTCTTCATCTATGGCGTTTGAATCTGCGGCAAAAGGTGCTTATCGTCAAACATTGCCCAAAGCGGGTCCACAATTGATGGAGCCTATAATGGCTGTTGATGTATTTACTCCTGATGATCACGTGGGTGATGTTATTGGGGATTTAAATAGAAGGCGTGGTATGATTAAATCCCAAGAGCCAGCTGCTACATCAGTACGAATTAAAGCAGATGTACCCTTATCAGAAATGTTTGGTTATATAGGAACTTTGCGTACAATGACATCAGGTCGTGGCCAATTCTCAATGGAGTTTTCACACTACAACCCGTGTCCTTCAAATGTTTCTGAAACGGTTATTACAGAAGCTAAAGCAAGAGCAGAAGCCAAGAAAAAGTCTTAAGTTTTCTGAACTTTTTATATATGAAAAGGCGTTATCTTTTTGCAGTTAACGCCTTTTTCTATTTATGTGACAAATTAAAAATCACTCAAAACCATTAGCAAAAATAACATCGCTACTTATAAGGTAACCTAAATCCTGAAATAAGAATGGCGACAAATCAACTTGATTAAATGCAATGTTTCCTAAAGATGGCTCCATCAATAAATCAGGAAATGCCGCACTACTGAAGTGGCTGACAGAAGAGCCTGGTTGTAAACTGGCTGGTGCAAATAACCTGACCTTGCCTGAGTTAAACCCCTGTGTGATAAAACTGCTGGCATTGTTAGTGACATTATTCCCATTCCAGATCAGATTGGGGTCATTTATCATGGATGCAAACCTCTGCGGATTAGTCATGGCTGTCCAGGGTAGATTATCTTCGGTATCAAACACAAAGCGATCATATATAGCTGGTATACCGCCATTTGGAAAGCTGCCATCATTTAAACTGGCAAGGCTGATAAAGCCTAAGCCGTGACCTATTTCATGTAATACAGTAGAAAATAGTTGTACCCTTCCTGGAGGGGCGTCACCATTGATACCATAATAATAGGTACCACCATTAAAGCAGCCTGTATCAATGGCGCTATTGAACTGTGCGGTAATATCAGAAACGCCTGGATTATTGTTAACTCCTCTAATCGCGTCAATTAATGAGCGGGGATAAAAAGTGTTGGCAATAGGTTGTGAAGGAAAACCTGAGTGGAATGATGTTGGGCCAGCTGATCCCAAAACTGCGCTATTAGGATTACAGGTCAATGCTGTAAAAGAGGCATCAACGACAATCGTTACATTACTCTGAATACGTGCTCCCCAAACATTGGCAACGGCCTGAAAAAGGATTTGTCTTTGAGCTCCTAAAGTCGTACCTGAATTTCCTCCCTCTGGTGTAACAACCGTCGCATCATTAAAGCCAGCTCCAAAATTAAATTGAAAAGTGGCAGCTTGGCAATAGATAGGGAATAACAATATAATAACTAGTTTTTTCATTATTCTTCTCCTTGTTGTTTAAGAGTTGAGATAGCAATACCTGCCAGAAATTTTCGGGCATCTTCTGGGCTACTGGTGCAATAGGTTTCAATTTTGCCATTTTCACCAATTCTCGTCAGGGTTGTGCTTCTAAAGCCGCCTTGTGTATCAAAGTTAATTTGTCCTGTTGGTTCGATGGTAATGATTGCATCACGTGTTAAAGATTTTTGGGTGTTTTCATCGAGCTGAGGCAGTCGTTTCACATCTGAATTTCCTGCGGTAATACCTGTGATTGGTAAGAAACTGATGATAAGAATTTTTGTTAAATATTTCATAATTCGCTCCTTTTTAAATGGTATGTTTCGAGGTATATTCATATACTACGATCAGATGGGATGGAGATACACATTGAATTATTTTTTTCTATTAAATACGACTTAATAGTTATTCTATTGAGTGGGTTTAATAGGGAAAAAGAACCAATGTGGGCTATATTCCCACTGATTTTAGTTTTTGAATATACCTCGCTCATATATTATAACAAAAATTTGGCTGTAAAATTGTTAATTCTATTTATGTATAATGTTTACGGGTTAAAATAACCACCATGGACCTTATATTATTTTTTAAATTCATTTTGATTCTGGCGGTTATTCCGCTGGGATTATATTTAAGTAAAATACCAAAACGACGCAAAAGAGCAAGGTTATATAAGAGTAACTTTCCAAAAGAGTGGGTTGAGATATTAACGTGCAGATTTGCATTATATAAGAATTTACCTGAGGATATAAGGCGACAGTTACATGGTCATATTCTTATTTTTTTGTATGAAAAAAACTTTGTGGGTTACAAAGGTATAGTCATTAATGATACGATTAAAGTCGTTATTGCAGCTCAAGCCTGTATATTATTACTAAACAGGAAGACCAACTATTATCCATATCTTAGTAATATATTGATTTACCCAAATGTTTTTACTCATGCTGATGGTGAAGGTGGGCAACACAGAGGCAGACTTGGAGAATCCTGGCATAGAGGACCTATTGTTCTTTCCTGGCAGCATTCCGAACAGGGTGGAAGGGATGATAAAGATGGAGATAATGTGGTTATGCACGAGTTTGCCCACCAACTGGATCAGGAAAATGGTGACAGTGATGGTTTGCCTATCCTACAACATAATAATATCAGGCAATGGAGTGCTATATTAAGTAAAGAGTTTAAGGTGTTAAAACTGAAATTGAAGATGAGACAAAGCAGTCTGCTTGATAAATATGGTGCAACTAACCCAGCTGAATTTTTTGCAGTGATTACCGAACATTTTATAGAGCAACCAAGACAATTAAACGAAAAACACCCAGAGCTATATACTGAATTAAAAAAATATTATCAGATCGATCCGATTCAGTGGCTTTAATTTAGTAATTGAAACTTGTTTTAAGTTGGTCAATTTGCTATGATTCTCTGAATTTTTTTTAAACAATCATTATGAAAATTAGTCTGATCTTATTATTTATAAGCTCTTTATCGTTAGCTGTAGCCAAACCAAATAAATACACATTAACCATTACTGATGCCAGTCACCATCTGGCATCGGTGATGGTCGAGTTTAATGGTGTCAATACAAAATCATTTACAGTCAAGCTACCCGTTTGGCGTACTGGTAAATATAAGATATTGGATTTGGCAAAAAACATCCGACATTTTGCTGTATTTGATGCTTGGGACAATCCATTAACATGGCAGAAAGATGATAAAAATACCTGGCGAATCTTTGTCAATAAGCCTGGAGTGGTTAAAGTTGAATACCAGATTTATGCCAACCAGCTTAAAGAGCGAGTTAGTCATATTGATGGGTCGCATGCTTTTTTAGATGCCACAGGTGCCTTTGTTTATAGTGAGAGTCAACGTAATAAAGCATTGACGGTTAAGTTGAATGTGCCAGAAAAATGGCAATCTGTTTCTGGTATGCCTACTGTTGGCAAGCATCATTTTAAGGCTGATAATTATGATCAGCTAGTGGATTCTCCAATTGAATCAGGTATTCACCACTTTGACTCAATAAAGGTCGAAAATCAAAGCTATGAAATAGTCATATGGGGTGATGGTAATTTTGATATAGAGAAAATAAAAAAGGATATCAGCGAATTGCATTATCAGGCCAAAGCCATCTGGAAAAAATTCCCTTTTAAACGCTATGTATTTATGTATCATGCTGGTGATAATTTGCGTGGAGCGACCGAGCATGTTAATTCTACCATTATACAGGCAGACAGGCTGGGCTTTTATCCAGCTGAAAAATATCGTAAGATAGTTGCAGTAACAGCACATGAATTTGTGCACACATGGAATGTAAAATCTTATAGACCTGCGGGTATAACACCTTATAACTATAGTGAGGAAAATTACTCAGATTTATTCTGGATGGCAGAAGGCACAACCAGTTTTTATGATAATTTAATAGCGACCAGGGCAGGGCTTTTTAGTATTGAAGAGTATTTGGAGTATTTAGCGGATGATATTCATAAATTCAGCAATAAGCCTGGCAGGAAAGTGATGAGTTTGGCGGAATCAAGCTTTGATACATGGTTATCCAATGATGCTAATCGTTATCATAATACCACCGTGAGTATTTACCTTAAAGGCTCGCTGGTTTCTTGGTTGTTAGATAAAGAAATTCGTGAGTTGACCAATAATGAAAAAAGTTTGGATGACCTGAGTTATATGTTGTATAAAAAATTTGCCAATAATAAAAGTGGTTACAGTAGTTATGACGTTAAGCAGATTTTAAAAAACCTCACAAAACATGACTTCTCGCCATTTTGGAAAAACTATGTCGAGGGAATTAAAAGCATTGATTTTGATGAGTTGCTGGCGTTTTATGGTTTGCAATTAGAGGTGCAAAACAGTGAGAATGATAAAGGAGTTAGGTTGTCATTGGGTTTTAAGATGAAAGAGGACATTGGTTTGCCAGAAATCAGTATTCTGGATGCGGATGGTCCAGCCTGGCTGGCAGGTTTGACAGTTGGAGATAAAATTATAGCTATTGATGGTTATCAGGTTAACAATAAAAATCTGCAACAACACATCGATAATCTAAAATTAGAAACTTTATCCACTCTGCATTACTTTCATCAGGGGCAGTTGCAACAAACAACGATCATACCGATAAAGGCGTCACCAGAAAAACTGAAAATAATACCATTGGACTTCATATCAAATAAACAGCAACAACATTTTAATAGTTGGACAGGTCAGATTTTTGCAGATGTTTTTAAAGATACATTGATAAGTGAATAGTAAAAAAACCATAGCTATAGCAGGCAATATTGGTGCTGGTAAGACCTCGCTGGTTGAGTTTCTGACACAGACCTATAATATCACGCCATTTTATGAGCCTAATGATAAAAACCCGTATCTGGAAGATTTCTACAAAGATATGAAGCGTTGGTCATTTCATTCTCAATTGTATTTTCTCAGTAATAAATTCAGAATACATCAAAAAGTGGATTTAACCCCTGGAGTCGTGGTGCAGGATAGAACCATATTCGAAGATGTGGAAATATTCGCCACAGCCTTACATCAAATGAAGAAAATAAGCGATAGAGACTGGAATACCTACCAAGATTTTTACCAAAGTATTATTGCCTCAATCAAGCCGCCCGATTTGATGATCTATCTGAAATGTTCAATTCGGACTATTAGAAAGCGTATCAAAATTCGAGGCAGACAGATGGAGCAAGATATTCCCTTATCCTATCTAAAATTATTGGATAAGCTCTATAATAACTGGATTGAAAATTATACACTGAGCAAGGTTATGATTATAGAATCAGACAAGCTAGATTATGTCTATGATATGATTGACAGATTAGATGTTATGCAGCAGATAGAATCATTATTACCACAGTCTTTGCGGCGTTCTTAGTGTTTAGCATTGGTGTAAGTGACTATAATAATTGGGAAATGCTGTTTTTATAATTATCCCCAATAGGGATTTCAGTATCACCGATTTCAATGTCCTGCTTTGTATAAGCCGTAATTTTATCAATGTTGACGATATAAGAGCGATGTACACGTATGAAATTTTCATTCAATAATTTTTCAATGGCGGTGAAACTGTAAGCACTCAAGTATATTAATTTACTCAGCAATATAATACAGCACATTCTTGTTTAAGCTAATTTGTTTGTAACATGACATCAGTTAAAACTCATGCTAAGTAAATAATCAATGATTTACACAACTTACAGTTCGTGTTTTTTTCACATAATAAGGCAAAAAAAGGATAATTATTACATAAAGAGTACTAATTAGGTACGGTATAGAATAAAATATACGTATGTTAAAAATATCACGATTAACAGACTATGCAACAATGGTGGTTTTATTCCTGCAAAAGGACTGTAAGTTAGAGTCCTCTGAGCATATTGCTCAGGCCGTGGGGTTAGAAATTCCAACAGTGAGCAAGGTATTGAAATTGCTCACTAAAGCCCAGATTTTATCGTCAGTACGTGGTGTTAATGGAGGCTACCAGCTGGAGCGGGATATTGCAGATATATCATTATATGATGTGGTTATTGCAATTGAAGGTAATACGGCAATTATTGAATGTGCTAGAGCAGATCATTTATGCTCACAAGAGGAAGGTTGTGATGCACGTACAGGGTGGCAACAGGTTAATAGTGATATTAAAAATATTTTATTAAATATGACAATAAAACGTATGGCTGAACTCAATGGAGATTCAATGTCAAATTTACCAATAATGATAAAAGATTATGTCTGAACTGTTAAAGAAACAAAAAAATGTAGAAGTACACAAGCGTGTCAATCAGAGCTATAAAGATGGCTTTGTGACTGATATTGAATCAGATACTTTCCCTCCTGGATTGAATGAAGAAGTGGTTAGGGCTATTTCAGCCAAAAAACAGGAACCACAATGGCTGCTTGACTGGCGCTTAAAAGCCTATGCAAAATGGTTGACTATGGAGCTACCTGACTGGGCAAAATTGAAGATTCCTGAAATTGACTTTAATGCCATATCTTACTTCTCTTCACCAAAAAGTGATGAAAATGCACCAAAAAGTTTAGATGAAGTTGATCCTAAACTGTTAGAAACATATGCTAAATTGGGTGTACCATTACATGAACAGGAAATTTTAGCAGGTGTAAAAAGAACTAAAGTTGCGGTGGATGTGGTATTTGATTCAGTTTCAGTGACTACAACATTCAAAAAAGAGTTAAAAAAAGTTGGCGTCATATTCTGTTCATTCTCTGAAGCGGTCAAAGATCACCCCGACCTAGTTAAACAATATTTAGGTAAAGTTGTGCCAATTGGCGATAATTATTTTTCAGCTTTAAATGCCGCTGTTTTCAGCGATGGTTCCTTTGTCTATATTCCTAAAAACACCCGTTGTCCTATGGAGTTATCCACCTATTTCCGTATCAATGAGATGAATACAGGACAATTTGAAAGAACCTTAATCATAGCAGATGATGGTGCTGAAGTCAGCTATCTTGAAGGATGTACCGCTCCCATGCGTGATGAAAATCAATTGCATGCAGCGGTGGTGGAATTATTTATACTAGATAATGCCAAAATCAAATATTCAACTGTACAAAACTGGTATCCAGGAGATGAAGAGGGCAAGGGTGGAATCTTTAACTTTGTAACTAAACGTGCAGCTTGTAATGGTGTCAATGCCAAAGTATCTTGGACACAAGTGGAAACGGGCTCCGCAATCACCTGGAAATACCCCAGTTGTATATTACGAGGTGATAATTCTCGTGGTGAATTTTATTCAGTAGCACTTACTAATAACTACCAACAAGCTGATACAGGTACTAAGATGATTCACTTGGGTAAAAATACCAAAAGTACCATTATCTCAAAAGGTATTTCAGCAGGTAAAAGCCATAATACATACCGTGGTTTGGTGCGGATTTCCAAAAAGGCCGAAGGTGCCAGAAACCACACTCAATGTGATTCATTATTGATAGGAAAAAACTGTGGAGCACACACATTCCCTTATATTGAGTGTTCTAATAGTACAGCTCAGTTAGAACACGAAGCCACCACTTCCAAAATATCTGAAGACCAATTGTTTTACTGTAAACAGCGAGGGATTTCTGAAGAAGATGCAACCTCAATGATAGTCGATGGATTCTGTAAAGAAGTGTTTAAAGAATTGCCGATGGAATTTGCTGTGGAGGCGAAAGCGTTGCTTGATATCTCACTTGAGGGAGCCGTAGGTTAAAAACTGTAAGATGGGTCTTGCCCATCATGAATTTTAAACGATGTAAATTGAAAAGACTTGATGGGCAGAACCCATCATACGAAAAAAATAAAATTATGCTAAAAATAAATAATATACATGCCCAAGTCGGTGACAATAAAATATTAAAAGGTTTAAATCTGCAAGTTAAGCCAGGAGAAGTTCATGCCATCATGGGTCCCAATGGAGCTGGTAAATCAACATTAGGAAATGTACTTGCTGGTATGGAGAAAGTACAAGTTACCGAAGGCTCGGTTGATTTCTTGGGTAAAGACTTACTTGAGCTTGAAATAGAACAACGCGCATCTGAAGGTGTCTTCATGGCCTTTCAATATCCTGTTGAAATCCCTGGGGTTAACAATATGTATTTCTTACGTGCAGCACTTAATGCCCAGCGTAAATATCGTGGCGAATCTGAAATGAATTCATCGGTTTTTCTCAAATTGGTACGTGAAAAAATTAAAATGATGAATATGCGTGATGACTTATTGCGTAGACCCGTGAATGAAGGTTTTTCAGGTGGAGAAAAAAAGCGTAACGAAATATTCCAGATGAGTATCCTGGAACCTAAATTGGCTATCCTGGATGAAACAGATTCAGGTCTTGATATTGATGCATTAAAAATTGTAGCCGATGGTGTCAATCAATTACGTAATGCTGACAGATCTTTTATTGTTATTACTCATTATCAACGTCTACTTGATTACATCGTTCCTGACTTTGTGCATGTGCTGGCGGATGGCAAAATTGTCAGGACTGGTGATAAGTCCTTGGCATTAGAACTGGAAGAAACGGGTTATGGATGGTTGGATAAGTAATGTTTAAAAATCCAATAGACAGTCTATTTGAAAAGCTCACAAATAGACTGGATGAGCCAGTTTGGCTGCAAAAAAAACGCAGGCAAGCCTTTAAAAACTTTCAAGATTTAGGTTTGCCAACACGCAAATCTGAACTGTGGAAATACACAGATGTGAAAAGATTAGAACGCCTGCCAGATGTTACAGATGTTGCCGAAGGTAATGAACATTTTGTTTTCACTATAGAAGGTGGATTACCTAAAGAAACAACTATGTCTAATATCATAGATATAAAAGAGGCAAATTGGCAAGATATCAAAACGGATAAAGAGCGAGTCTTTGTTGAGCTTAATACAGCAATGCTTAATTCGGGCTTTGAATTAAGTATTGCAAAAAATTCACAGCTAAAATTACATATCCAATATCAACAGATATCAGCTGCCTGGGAAAATATCCGCACAGTTATTAATATTGGTGAAAATGCACAACTAGACCTGAGTGAAAGTTATGATTATGATTGTCGAATTAACCATGTCGCCATCATCAATGCTGCTAAAAACTCGACTATTAAATTACAGTCCAATAAATTATTGGCAAAAACTGAGGCCTTGATTCATTATTTAAAAATAAATTGTGCGAAAAATGTCAGTGTTGAGCAGAGTACGGTTAACAATAATGCCAGTTTGTCACATACAATTGAGGATGTAGACTTCAATGGTGAACATTGTCACTTTAAAGCGGCCTCAGTGAATGTGGCTCATGACTCTTGTCATATTGCTGAAAATATACAAACCAACCATTTAGTGGGTCATTGTAAAAGTGAGGTCATTAAACGTTCATTAGCAACAGATAAAGGTCAGGTTGCCATTAATGCTAAAGCGGTAGTCAGTGTGGCCGCAGATGGCAGTGATGTCGCTCAAAGCTTGAAAAATATTTTACTTTCAGATGATGCAAAAATATATTCGCGCCCAGAACTTGAGATCAATACCGATGATGTCATTGCCGCTCATGGTTCAACCATTGGAGAACTGGATGAGTTGTCGTTGACCTACCTTCGCTCTCGTGGCATACCCAAGGAGCAGGCAAAATTAATGCTGATAGAATCATTTTTACAAGATGCCAATATCTTTAAACTCGAAAATATTTTAGACTTAATAGAACTATAAAAGGATAAAAGAACGCCATGAACAGAACTGATTTCCCATGCCTTGATGTTAAGGTTCACAATAAACCGTTAGTCTATTTTGACAATGCAGCCACAGCCCAGCGTCCACAGGTTGTCATAGATGCTATCAATAACTATTACAGCAAGACCAATGCCAATGTTCACCGTGGCGTACATTCGCTTAGTGGTGAGGCCACCGATTTATTTGAAGCAGCACGTATTTCTATGGCAAAGTTACTCAATTCACCCAGCGAGAAAAATCTAATATTTACCCGAGGCTGTACCGAAGGTGTTAATTTGGTAGCACAGACATTTGTGCGTTCACGTGTACAGGCAGGTGATGAGATTATCGTTACAGAAATGGAGCATCACTCCAATATTGTTCCTTGGCAATTGTTGTGTGAACAAACGGGGGCAATACTTAAGGTCTTACCTTTTAATGATAATGGTGAGTTACAAATAGAATTATTGAATGATCTGATCACTGATAAGACACAATTTATGGCAGTTGTTCATGTTTCTAACTCATTGGGAACAATCAATCCCGTCAAACAAATCATAAAAATTGCTCATGCCAGAGATGTGCCTGTGTTGATTGATGGTGCGCAGGCAATGCCACATATCAAAGTAGATGTACAAGACCTTGACTGTGACTTCTATACAGTATCAGGCCATAAAATGTATGGTCCAACAGGGATAGGCATATTATACGGCAAGATGGAACACCTGGAGGCGATGCCTCCCTATCACGGTGGTGGAGAAATGATCAGTCACGTGACATTTGAGAAAACTGTTTATAATGCTGTTCCTGCCAAATTTGAAGCCGGTACACCTAACATAGCTGGAGCCATTGGTTTGGGAGTAGCAGCAGATTATATCTTAAAAGCAGGGATAGAGAATATCCATCAAACTGATAATGAGTTATTAAAGTATGCCACCGAGCAGTTATTAAAGGTTGATGGTTTGAGAATAATTGGCACAGCCCAAAATAAAGTCTCAGTTATATCATTTACACTTAAGGGGGTCCATCCACATGATCTGGGAACCATTCTGGATCACTATGGAGTTGCTATTCGCACAGGTCATCACTGTACCATGCCTGCCATAAAACACTTCAATGTACCAGCAACAGCCAGAGCATCTTTTGCCTTTTATAATACCAAAGCGGAGATAGATTATTTTATCGAAAGCCTAGAGAAAGCCAGAGAGATGTTTAACTAAAGTACTGCATAGATATGAAATAAGCAAATAAGAAAATTAGGTAATCGGTTCAAATCCTTTTGAACTGATTGCTGTCATTTTAAAATGAGAATCGATAACCAACACTGGCACCAAAATCATCACCATCAAAGTTCTCAACGCCAAAAGTAACAGCATTATGTTCATTGAACTTAAACAGACCTTTCACACCAACTTTAATAAAGCCATCACTCAATTTATCGTTGTGTAGATATCCTAATTTAGTGATTAATTCGAATTTTTCGCTAAAAGCTGTTCTTGTACCAATATCTAAGCCATAAGTTGTGCTATCAAATGATCTCACGTCTAGTCTGCCGATATTGAGTTCTGAGTAGAAATCAGTTCTCTTTGATATTGAATTATGAAAACCAGGAAAAAGCCCATATTGGTCAAAATCAATTCCGTTAATATCATCACGGTCAAAATAACCACCCATATATAAAGACTTGTTTAAATCAAATGAGCCATTTAGATATACCCCATCAGCATGAGCACCTGATAAATCGATATAATCATAACCAACCTCAAAATAGCTGTATGAAATATCATTGTCAGCTTGTGCGTAAAATCCTGTGGTTAATAGTGAGGTCATTAATATTCTTTTTAACATTTTTTTCTCCAAATAATTTTGTTTACTAATTGCATGCAATTAGCGAGTTCACATTTATTTACAATGTGGGCAAATTATAATTAGATGAATATGAACGATCTCTGAATTGGATTTCGCTATGAGTGTGTCTGAATAGAGTCTTAATGAGTTTGATTTATTAGCAGGAATTTGACATAAACCATTTTGTTGTTATAGTTGTTGTTTATAATTTTAATTAATCACATGTCTACTAAATTAACTGAGTTTTTTAAATCATACAAGCAGGCATTTGATCAATTCAATTCTGAGAATATTGCGTTACACTATAAGTTGCCCTGTATTATTTTAGATTTAAATGGCTTCAATAGTTATAATAGTTTAGATCGATTAGTTGCCAAGTTTTCAATTAACTGCAAAAGTATGAAAGATATGGCTTACTGTGGTTCTGAATTATTAATGGGTGAGATAAAACCTTTGACTACTCATACCGTTTCAGTAGATATCGGTTGGAGAGTGAAATTAGCAACAGGGCCATATGATTTTCGTACTTTATATTTATGTCACCAAGAGAATGAAAACTGGCAAATTTTTAGTGCAGTTGTTTATACAGGCGGTTTATCCGAAAATATGAAATCTATAAATTAAATTAAAATGAATAATAAAAAATGGTATACAAAATCTGAAATGATTGTAGCTTTATCTGCACTGTTGATTAGCGTGGTTACCGCTACTATTGGTGTCTACTCAGCGTATATTGATAGAGCTTACGCCAGGGCTTCAGTTTGGCCAAGGCTGGAAATATTTCGTAGTCATGGAAAAGATTGGTTTGAATATGGTGTAACAAATAATGGCACCGGACCAGCTTTGATAAAATATGCAAAAGTAGAATTTAATTCAAAAATTATTCATTATTGGCGAGACATTCCTGAAATGAAAAATATTCGCCAATCACATTTGGGTAACAGAATACTGCCTTCTCAAGCTACGATTAAACCTGTTGAGTCAAAAGAAAAAAATATTTTAAAAATAATAGAGATAGATGGTTCAGTTAACATAGCAATTTGTTATTGTTCAATATATGAAGAATGTTGGATAACGGACAGGAATAATCAACCCAAATCAATTGCAAACTGCGAGATAAATACCAACGATAAATTTTTACAGTGAGTAGATATGTTGAAATGATGGTAACTATTTCTCAAAATATGCTGAATTTGAGGTTATTTTTTAAAAAAATAAGCAAGCTTTCTTAATATTCGGTATTTTATTTCAGATGTTTTTTCTGTTAAGTTGGTAATATAGCCATATAACCTCTTTAAATGCTGGTCACGTCTGGTTAATAAAGTTTTGATTTCTTGTACGTCACTTTCAGATAATGTTAGGCCTGCTTTAATTCTTGCAGGTAAATGTCGCTCTACGTATATAGTAGAGTGCGTCTTAACCTTTTTATCCCGATTCTTACTATAATAATAGAGTGCAAAGGATTTTCGTGAGCGTTGTTTTTTATCATCAGGTAAATTAATTTTAGGAAATCCATGCCATGAGATGTTGTTGGTTTCAAAAATGACAACTCGATTGAATAGTGGTTCTACGCTGACTATTTCGTCAAACTCTGGCTCTAACCTCGGGTTTTTGTGTAATTCAATATTGCCACCCCATTGTTTGTTCCATTCATGGTTGAGGTAAACTATTAAATTGATCCTGCGATGGAAGCCTGTTTTTGGATGGTGTGTGAAATCGACATGTGGGTCTAAATCTTGTCCATGCAGATTATTATGTGTGCCTCCACCATAATAATAAGGGTCATAAATCAAGCCATCAATGCCTGTTATTTTTTCAATGAGTGTAATGAAATCTGTACTTTTGACTAACTCATCCAACTTGTTATATGAGCCACCAAGATCAGAAATATGTTCATATACTGCTTTTCTACCCACATTACCATTTTCATTTAATGCCAGTTTTTTATCAAAATGTGGAAACTCTTCTAGTAAATTTTTGCAAAAGTTATCAGCAAAAAAGTGATTAATAACCACGTGTTTAAATGGCTTGTTTTGTTGAAAGTGCATTGCTGTTTGGTCACTTTTTTCAATGGTAGAATTATTAACAATATTAATCATAATATGAATGTAGTTTGAAATTTCTTCTATTATAAACTGATATTTAACAGATGGTTTGAGCTTTTGCCTGATTCCGATCTAGAACAGTGAATTAATGAGTATTTCAAATAAGTTTTTCATAATTTTAAATTAGTTACTTTTTGTAGGAAAAGGTCTTTTTTATTTAAAATGTAAATAAAAAAGCATAAAAATAAACAAATAATATGAAAAACACCTACAAATGTACAATAAAGGCTATATTAATGCTTGAAATTTATTGCCAGTGCTGTTTAAATATGCTTCGTCAAATATATTGACAAGCTTGGTTTATCTAGAACTTATAATAATAACAAAGTGCTTTGACTGATAAATCTAAGTTAATTAATAATTTAAAATAAAATAAAGGGTAAATATGAATTTAAAAATGAAAACAGTTTATGTCGCTACAATGTTGGCTTTGGGTGCAACAGCTAGTGCTGAACGTATGATTGTATCATACAGTGATAATGGTCATGGTTTAAAAAACGGTCACAATGTTTTAGTTGAAGGCAATGATTGGTTTGCAGTTGAATTAAACGAAAATGGCAAAAGTGCGTTACGTGGGATGAATGGTTTTAAAACAATGGAAGTTGATGCCATTCGTTCAGCTTTCTCATTATTTAATAATGATGCTGGCGATCCTAATGTTCAACAAATCACTCCTTACGCAATTTATCAATCACAAGCTAATCAATTGGCACTTCAGCCGGGTCAAAAAGTTTGTATTATTGATTCTGGATTAGATGCCACTAATACTGATTTCGACTGGAATGTTATCACAGGTGATAATGATTCAGGGACAGGTAACTGGTTTGATCATGGTGGTCCTCACGGAACACACGTCGCAGGTACTGTAGCTGCTGCTGACAATGGTATTGGTGTTGTTGGTATGGCTCCAGGTGTTTCTTTGCATATCATTAAAGTATTTAATGAAGCGGGTTGGGGTTATTCATCTGATTTGGCATTTGCTGCTGGTAAATGTACAGACGCTGGGGCAAATATTATTACAATGAGTCTTGGTGGTGGTGGTGCTAACTCAACTGAAGAAAATGCATTCAACACATTTACTGACAACGGTGGATTAGTATTAGCTGCTGCTGGTAATGATGGTAATAATGTTCGTTCATTCCCTGCGGGTTATAAATCAGTTATGATGATTGGTGCCAATGATGCGGATAATAATATTGCATCTTTCTCACAATTTCCTTCTGATACTGTAACAACAGGTCGTGGTAAGAAACAAAAAACTGAAACTAATGATGGTTTTGGTGTTGAAGTAACTGCTGGTGGTGTAGATACCTTATCAACTTTCCCAGCTGGTTTGGCAACATTGTCATCTGCATCTGTTGATGGTAATGGAGTTGACTCTTCTGCGATGGAAAATGTTGGTTCAGCAAGTGGTTCGGCCTATTTTATGGGTACAGCTGAATCTACCGATACGGGTGCTAACGGTAAAGTGTGTATCATTGATCGTGGTGTTATTTCTTTCCATGATAAAGTGGCTAACTGTGAAAATTCTGGTGGTATTGGTGCAATTATTGTAAACAATGAAGCAGGTATGCTTTTTGGCACTTTAGGTGATCCAAATACTACGTCTATTCCTGCAGTTGGAGCGGCATTAGAAGACAGAGCCACAATAGTTGGCGCTTCTACAGCTTCAGTTTCAATTGGTGCCAGTGATTATGGTTTCTTAAGTGGTACATCAATGGCCACTCCAGCAACAGCTGGTGTAGCTGCATTAGTATGGTCAAACCATCCTACATGTACTGGTACTGAGATTCGTACAGCTCTGAAAGCAACGGCACAAGATCAAGGTGCGGCTGGACGTGATGATTTCTTCGGTTATGGTATTGTTAAGGCAAAAGCAGCCAGTGATTACTTAACTGCAAATGCATGTGGTGGTACTACACCTCCACCTCCTCCAGGTGATTTAACTCTTACGGGAAATCGTAGTAAAGGTGGTCGTCAGGCAAACTTAAACTGGTCTGGTGCAACTACTACTAACGTAGATATCTATGTTAATGGTAATTTCAACAACAGTACTGCTAATGATGGTTCTGCATCATTCACGGTAGATAAGAATTTAACTTTCACATTTAAAGTATGTGAAGATGCTTCTACTACAGCATGTACAAACGAAATCACGCTATAATTTAGTTTAGTAGATTTAGTTAAGAAAAAACCTCGCTTAAGCGGGGTTTTTTTATGGGTATTTTTTGCGCATTAGATTTAAAATGTTTCTCTATACCAGCTGCTAATGTAGTAAAATATTTAAATTAATTTTCAACCATGAGAGATATTGTTATGTCCCAATTTATTCAAATTTATGAAAATGCTGTCGATAAAGATTTTTGTGATAACTGTATTAAAAAATTTGAAAAAAGCCCAAACAAGCATCAAGGGACAACTGGTAATGGTGTTGATATTGTTAAGAAAAATAGTATAGATATTACTGTTACTAATTTTGCAGATGAATGGCAGAGTCAAATGACTCATATTCAGAATATAGTATTGGAAGGCATGTTGAAATATGTGCGTAAATTCCCTTTTTTGTTGGCTGGAGCGGTTTCTTTGATGTTTCAAAATAAACAGGGTGAAATGTTACCGCTTTCCTATGTGGATGTTGAGAAAATGAATGATGCTGATTTAACAATTTTTTTAAATGCTGTTTATCGTCTTGGTTCAGTGAATATGCAGAAATATAATAAAAATGAGGGTGGATATTTTCATTGGCATTCCGAGTTTTACCCTCATCCAACCGATCCAGAGCAGGCTTCTTTACATCGAACTTTATTGTGGATGGTCTATTTAAATGATGTGGAAGAGGGGGGTGAAACTGAGTTTTATTTCCAAAATTTGAAATCAAAACCAAAACAGGGAACACTGGTTATAGCTCCAGCAGACTTTACTCACACACATCGAGGTAAAAAGCCCATTTCAAATGATAAGTATATTTTTACCAGTTGGGTCATGTATCAAAGAGCTCAGGATATGTATCAACAAAATAAGTAGTGCTTGAATGAAAATAGGAGTATCTAAAAGTTTATAGCTTTTTCAATGGCTTGAAAAAAGGCTTGTAATTTATGTTTATCGAGTTTGCCAGCTGTTCTGACACTGCTACATAAATCCAGTCCAAAAGGGCTCACGGTTTTCATGGCTCTTTCTACATTGTCTGCACTTATTCCGCCTGCCAGAAAAGTTGGAATTTCAAGTTTCTCTCTTATTGTTTTACTTAACTCCCAATTGTGTGTTCGGCCAGTACCACCCAGTTCCTTAACATCAAGATTAGGATTGCCGCTGTCAAGTAATACGGCATCTACATATTTTGAAACATGTATTGCCTCAGTCACAGAATCATCATCAATGACATGGATAACCTGAACCAATTTCACATGGGGCAATTGCATTTTTATCTTTCTATATCCTTTATCCGTTAAGGAATCAACCATCTGGATTGTTGTTGTATTAACCGCTTGATAATGTTGGATAATACTAATGGCATCAGTTTCACTAGTAAGCAGGAATGTGGCGATAGGTGGAGGGACTGATCTGGCTATTTTATTAATTAATCTGTCATCAATTATGCCTGGTCCACTGGGCATTCTTCCAACTAGTCCCAATGCTGAAGCCCCACAATCAATCGCAATTTGAGCTTCTTCTTTGCTACTAATACAGCAGATTTTTATTCTTGGTCTATTTTCTCTGTTCATTTTTGGTTCTCCAGTCAGATTGCCTGATTCTAAATATATTGACCTTATTATCATCATATTGCGTTACTTTATCAATAGACATACCATTTTTGATAGCTACAACTTGTGAGGGAGTATTGGTAAGACTGATAATTGAGATAAGAGAGTCTGTCAAATTATTTTTGAAAGCATGGTTTTTACATTTAGTTGCGGATTCAATAGCAAAACCTTTCCTCCAAAATTTTGGCAATAGATGGTAGCCAATTTCAATCTCTTCAATTTCATCAACTTTCTGGACAATAAGTCCACAATGGCCAAGAAGTTTTCCAGTGTTTTTTTCTATTAAAGCACAGAGTCCACCTAAGTTGTTTTCGTATCTGTAAAACTGCTTGTCATACCATTGTTGGCATGCTACTTTGGGTTTCTGAGGTTTTGAAATCCAATATTTTGATGTCATCGGATCTTCGAAAAATTTCAACCAATAATTAAAGTCAGATTCTCTGGCTTGTCTGAATAAAATCCGTTCTGATTCCTGTCCTTCAAGTAGATATTTTGTTTGCATTATCTTTAATTATTTGACTGAGAAGGAGTCATCACATTTTTTTTAGTTCAGAAGCGGTGTTAACTAAAATCTTTCTTTTAAATAATAATTGCCATTGAGTACCCCCCATTTGTGCCCATAGAACTGCAGATCGGATTCCTGCCAGTAGAATGCTGCGAATGTTCTCTGTGATTACAGCTTGTTTGAGATATTCAGGTTTGCCGTTGAGGATTATCCTTGGTTGTAATAGACTGATGGTTGAGCTATAGGTGTTAGCCAGTTTACTTATTACTGGGGCAGGGTAATCGTTATCCTGTTGCCTTAAGGTTCTTGAAGCCAGGATATTTTTTTGAATTTTTTCTAAATAATCAGGCATTTTGTTTAGTTTTCTTTCTAAAGCAAGCAACGTTAATGTATATTTAAGAATAGTGAGGTAGTCAGGATCGCGGTTAAAGGCATAGTGTAATGTCTTTAAGCCAGTGTTGAGGTTGCCCATATCTGATCCATAGATCTCACTGATATCATCACAATCTATCACATACAGGCTATTGAGTGTTGTTTCAAAGCCATTGTGGTCTCTGACCTTTCCTGTGCTGGCTAATTCGTTGGCAAAATAGGCTGCCTGGCAGACACCTGCTAATGCTATGGTTCTATTTTTCATGTTTTTTCATTCCAAAACTCACACTTGTGGTTGAGAGTGTTTGTATGTTGAATTATGCCACCACCCAGACAAATATCGTCAAGGTAAAATACCACTGACTGTCCTGGTGTGACGGCTCTTTGCTGTTGTACAAATTCAACTTTCACCTGTTTGTTATCTTTATCATTATAGATGACACATTCCTGATCACTTTGTCTATAACGGGTCTTTGCTCTACACTTTAATGGAAGTTCTGGTTGGTGACCTGATATCCAGTTAAGGTCGCTGGCAATGAGTGAGTTTGATAATAACAAAGGGTTGTCACCGGCCTGAACCGCAATAAGCTGGTTGTCAGTGTGATTCTTTGCCACTACGAACCAAGGGAGCTGCGGGGCATCTTTAACGCCGCCAATGCCTAACCCCTGCCTTTGACCGATGGTGTAATACATTAGGCCAGTGTGTTTTCCAATAACTTGACCCATATCACTAACGATGCTGCCAGGATTAGGTTTTAGGTAATTTGCTAAAAATTTGTGAAAGTTTTTTTCACCAATAAAACAGATACCAACAGAATCTTTTTTGTCGTGTACAATTAAATCAAGTTTTTGAGCCATTTCCCTAACTTTGGGTTTAGCTATTTTTCCCAGTGGAAATAAAGAGTAGGCGAGTTGTTGCTGGGTGATGGTATAGAGAAAATAACTTTGATCCTTGTTATTGTCTTTGGCTTTTAGTAATCGGTACTTTCCATCATGAAAATCTTTATCAACATAATGACCAGTTGCCATAAAATCAGCATTGAGATCTTGAGCATTTTCTAAAAAGGTTTTAAATTTGATTTCACGGTTACATAAAATATCCGGGTTTGGGGTTCTGCCAATTTTGTATTCATTTAAAAAGTTTTCAAATACGAAGTCCCAGTATTCGGATGCAAAATTACGTAAGTGCAGTTTTACTTTTAGTTTATCTGCAACAGATTGTGCATCTTTTACATCATCATCGGCACTACAGGCCTCCAATGTGTCATCTTCTTCCCAGTTTTTCATAAACATGCCTTCAACAGCATAACCCTGTTGTTGAAGCAGGGCAACGCTAACCGATGAATCTACTCCACCTGACATACCTACAATAACCTTAGTTTGTTTTGTGTTCATTTGTCATAATAACTAAAAAAATCTAAATCAAATTTCTTGCCTGCAATATAGTGATCAATGTGATTTAAAACAAGGGGGCTACGAAGACGATGCACATTTTGTGCCACTTCATCACGACTCATCCATAGGCTTCTAATAATCCCGTCATCCAGTTTTTGTTCTGGGAAGTGTTTAATTGCTGTGCCTGCGAAACAGGCGCGCAAAAAATGGGTATTGCTGTTGGGAGATGTCCACTGAGAAAATTCAATAAGGTGAGTTATTTTAATTTGCCATGCGCTTTCTTCCAGAGTTTCTCTGATGGCGGCCTGTATTAGAGTTTCACCTTCATCCAGATGTCCTGCTGGTTGGTTGAGTAGTTTTTTTCCATGTAAATTTTCTTCCACCATTAAAAATTTCTTATTTTTTTCTATGATGGTTGCTACTGTGACATGAGGAATCCAGTTGTTTTTCATTTATGACTATTTATATATAATGCAGGTCATGATTATACTAGAGTATAAAAATATTTGCCAAAAAAAAGGGTCTCATAAATGAAACCCTTTTCTATT
>JAESTH010000007.1 GCA_016763695.1 Alcanivoracaceae bacterium | reverse complement strand
TCTGTTGCTGCCGCAACATTGGCTACATTATGATTCGCTTCTACAGCTCCAGAAGATACGCTGGTTGCTTGCCCTAGTGATTGCTCTGCCATTGTTGAGAGCGCTTCCGATGATGATTGCATTTGTGTTGCCGCAGCGATTAACTCATTTACAGTTGCCCCAATATTGCTTTCAAAATCTTCTGCCAGCTGTACTTCATGTGTCACATCATCCCATGAAACCATGATAGAGTCCGACTCACCAGCATTATTTTTCAGCAAAAGCGCATGCAATTCCAACTTCTTATCACCCAAGCTCAAGTCTGTTTTTATCGGGTAAAGTTCATCTCGTGATAAGTCTGCACATTGTTTACCCCCACTTTGACACAACATCGAAAACGGTTGCCCAACCAAAGCATCTGCAGCATAAGAAATACTTCCTTCTAACTGTTTAAACAATCTTAATGCCGCCTTATTGATATAAGATATTTTCAATGTGCCTTTATCAACTGTCATGGTTGGCTGTGGTGTGGTCTCCACCACTTGACGCAGGCGGTTGGCTTCCGTATTTTGGGTCTGGAAAATGCGAAGCGACTGCTGCAGTTCTGCCAACTCTCCACCCACATGCATATCAACAGGAACCACCACGCCTTTCTCTAGTTCATCCATGGCAAGTACAATTTTACCCAGCGGTTTGATAATACTACTGGCAATCACACGGATTAATAAACTCACCGCAATCAAAATAAGAAGCAACACCCCCCAAAATAGGTATGTTTGATATGCCTTCACTGCTGCCTGCTCAGTATTTGCCTTTTGAGCATATTTCATAAAGTCTTGTTCTAAGACTTCCATATTTTTCACCAATTGATTATTATAAATCGTTTCCAGCTCAGCTTCAACTTTTAACAAATCCAGCATACCATTGACATAAGCATCAAAAGCCTTCAAATATTTATTCATATACAAAGAAACCATTTTTTTCGTACTTGGCTTTAAGTTAGACACATCTAATTTTGCGTTGAAATGACTAATTTCTTTATGAAATTTATCCAAATATTTAACACTGTGTCTTAACATAAAGTCTTTTTCATGTCTTCTTAGCATGAGCATTGAAACCATCAATGTATCTTTTTTATATTTTTTTAACTGATGCTCCACAGTATGTACAGCCGAACGCAACTCGCCTGCAAGTCCATCATCTTTACTCACACCTAAAGTTTCTCGGTCTTTCATTGACCGCTTAAATATCCCATCAAAATTTGACATGGATGCTTGCAATTTAGAAGCATTATTTCTTAAAGCCACTGTAGGTAAGTTTTCCTTTAGGTCTTTAATAACTTCATCATTCTTACCTGAATAATCCTGCCATGTAACCTTAGTATCTTGGGTTGCATATGTTAGGTATCGTGAAGCCGCTTCAAACTCTATAAGTACATCCCTTGTCAAAATGCCGAGTTGTTCCATTTGCCCTCCAACTTCAGATGCTGCATCCACAGCTTGGCTAATTTTAGCTACCGACTTCATATGAATCATACCTGCAACCAACATACCCAGCGCTGCTAACAGACCAATAAGAGAAAGGCGTTTGCCTATGCTTAACCCATCTAGTTTTGTTAAGATACTGTTTAGTCCCATGTTAAGGCCCCTAAATAATTTTTTGACGTGTTTTCAACAAGTAATAAGCAAAAGTGATGCCATCAATCTATCCATCTAAAGTTATATCTATGCTGTAATCACACCATGTCGAATTGCCAAGCGCGTAATGCCTGATAAGTTATCAACGTCTAACTTTTTCATAATGTGGGTACGGTGTACACCAACAGTCTTAGGGCTTAAATTGAGTGTTGAAGATATAGATTTTACTGAATAACCATCTGCCAAAGCTGCAAACACTTCAAACTCACGTGGACTTAAGATATCAAGCGGGTCTTGCTCGCCTGACATGTTAGACATAACCAAATCTTGCGCCAAAGAAGGCTCAATATATGCACGTCCCTTATCCACCAAACGCACTGCTTTAATCAACTCATCAGGTTCTGCTCGTTTGGTCAAGTAACCTTTCATTCCTAGCTTAATAGCACGAGCTGCAAATGTTTTGCTTTCATGCATGGATAATATCATCAATTTGGCACTGGGGTTGTATTCCAAAATCTGACGTGCTGCAGCAAACCCACCCATGCCTGGCATGCTAATATCCAAAATAATGACATCAGGTTGCTGCTTGCGATAAATTTGAAATGCCTGCTCACCTGTCTCCGCCTCAAAAGGAACTTCAATATCAGGTACACTTTCCAAAAGCTGCTTAAACCCCATGCGCACCATAGGGTGATCATCACAAAGCAATACTTTTATGGCATGAATAGCCATTTAGTTTGCCAAAGGAAATGAGCAAGAAAGTTTCACACCATCATCAAGATTTTTAAATGCTAAATCGCCATGCCAAGCTTGAACACGGTGTTGAATACCCAACAGGCCAATACCTGACGATTTATGCCGAATTAAAGCATCCAAATCACTGTCCAGTTGTGTACCATTATTATATACAAACACTTGCAAAGCATCTTTGCTGACAAACAACTTCACATCTGTCTCCGTTGCCTGACCATGACGAACAGCATTGGTTAATGCTTCTTGAACAATACGATACACCGCCAGCTGCAAGTCCTCAGGTAACCCATCCAAGTTTCCCATGACATCCAAGTGACACTTCAACCCCATATATTCTTGAACAAAGGTAATCAAATCTAGTAACGAGTCCGACAAACCAAACTTATCCAAAATACTAGGGTGTAAGCGGTGAAGCAAACTATGCATGCTGGTATACATTTGATCTGTAAGTGACACAATGCTTTCTGCGACGGGGTGGGTTTGTCTACCTTCACTTTGTCTATGCATAAGTTGGGCTGCGGTGCGAATAGCGGTTAAATTCTGACCAATTTCATTATGTAATTCAAAAGCAATTTCTCGCCGTTCATTTTCAATAAGCATGAGATTCTGGCGTATCAATGTATGGTATTCTGGCTGCTCACTCATCTTAAAAAATCCTCTTCCATATTCATTTTTTTATTGAAATACTTGCACTTAGCACCCGCCGCAAATAAAATAAATGCTCAGTCGAGTTAAACAAATGAAAGCAACACTTGTGCCGAAGTGGCTTACGCCGTATAATGTGGGGAAAAGGAGTGTGTATTTATGTCTGTTTCAATGACCGAAAGTGCTGCTATGAAAGTAAAATCCTTAATGGATACCGAAGAAAACAAAGAACTTAAACTTCGTATTTTTGT
>JAESTH010000156.1 GCA_016763695.1 Alcanivoracaceae bacterium | reverse complement strand
TCCTATTAAAAAGTCTATTTATTGTCGTGCCTAGATAATTCCATCTTGATTTAGGAGTCTGCGGAATAATAGAATCAACCATTATTTATTGGATTATTGGGGCTCTGTGAAAATTTTAAAAATGGGACTGGTTATCCAACTGAGCGCCGCAATACTGTTACTTTTAACTGGTTTAATACAATTGGATAATCTTTATGTTATTGTTGGTTTATTGATGTAATCATTGGTTCATTTGGGCTCATTTCTCCAAATAACATGGCATGTTTCATGCATCATTTTCCCAATACCAGCGGTACTGCCAACGCAGTCATAGGTTCATCTCAATTTGCCTTTGGAGCAATAATAGGACTAATCTTGTCAAGTCTACACAATGGCACTCCTATCCCGATGTTTAGTATGATCCTACTTTCTTCACTTTTGGCCTTTTTAAGCTTTAGATTAAGGAAAACATGATGTTTCATCCACGAATGAAACTTTTTCTTATAGAGTGACTCTATTTGGTTATAATATGCACAAAGTTAAGCACAAATCAGGAACAACATGAAAAAAATTACATCGTTATTATTAGCATTATGTTTTAGCACATTATTAATGGCTGAAGTCGAATTCAGGATCACAGAGAGTAATGCCAGTGCCATTCCCATTGCGATATTACCATTTATCAATAATAGCCAGAACATAGACATAGCTAAAGTGGTGGCTGATGACTTAATGTTATCAGGACAGTTTAGGGCATTAGAGCAACAACAATTGATCGAAAACCCTCAATTTGCCAACCAAATCAAATATGCCACATGGCGAGCATTAGAGGCTGATTATTTAACTATTGGTTCCGTACAGGCCTCGGCTCCAGGTCGTTATGAACTATATATCAAACTTTTTTCAGTGGCTGACCAAAAACAATTATTATCCCTCACCCTACCCGTGCTTGAGGGTGATTTGAGATCTGGTGGACATTATATTGCTGATAAAATTTATGAAGAAATCACGGGTATTAAGGGTATTTTTTCTACAAAAATTGCCTATGTTACCGCAACAAAATTGGCTGATGGAATAGAGTATCAATTGTTGGTAGCGGATGCCGATGGTAAAAACTCACAGGCATTAGTCACATCACAACAACCACTATTGTCTCCAAAATGGTCTCCACGTGGTGACAAACTGGCTTATGTTTCATTTGAAAAGGGTAATTCTGCCATTTATATTCAGGATCTGTCAACTGGCGGCAGAGAATTAATGAGTAGTTATAAGGGCATTAATAGTGGCCCATCCTTTTCTCCAGATGGAAAAAGCCTGGCACTGACACTGTCTAAATCTGGCAATCCAGAAATTTACTTAATGGATATTTATACAAAAAAATTAAAGAGAATAACCGATAGCTGGGCCATAGATACAGGGGCCAATTGGGCACCTGATGGAGAAAGCTTGGTCTTTACCTCTGATAGAGGTGGTAAACCCAATTTATACCAGATTGATTTACAAAGCTTGGTGGCAAAACGCATCACTTTTGAAAGCGACTATAATGCTGGTGGAAGTCTTTCACCTAACGGTGATTATATATGCTATGTACAGGGCGATAAAAATAATTATAAAATTGCATTAAGACATAATAAATCAGAAACAAGCCAACAAATAAGCAATGGGCCATTAGATGAAACACCGACTTTTGCACCCAACAATAATATGATTTTATATGCTTCCAAAAACAAAAAAGGCCAGGGCATATTGATTTCTACCAGTCTTGATGGTGCTACAAAAAATCAGTTGATTGTTTCAAACGGACACATCAGAGAACCCTCCTGGTCGCCTGTTATTAATTGATTTCAAAAATAATTGAATCTGAAGAAAGCCTGGTGATAAAAGGTGAGTCCATCACCTATAAATTACTGCGTTCAAAAAAAAGAAAACACAGTATTGTCATGAAAATACGAGCTGATGGCTGTTTACAGATAAATGTGCCTTTTTATACCCAAATGGAGGTAATAGAAGATTTTATTATCACTAAATACAGCTGGGTGCAGAGAAAACTAACAGAACAATCTTCACGTAAAAAAACAGCGATACTTTGCTATGAAGATGGTGAGAAACATTTATTTAAGGGCACAGAATACCCATTACAACTGGTACACTCAAACCTCAATAAAATAGAAATAGCTCATGGCTATATTTATGTATTTCATCGCAGCAATTCTTCGGTAAAAAGCTTATTAAAAAAATGGTACCGTCAACAGGCATTAGAATATCTGACTCAAAGAACTGAATTGTACGCCAATAGCCACCTGCTGCCAGCCATTAAAACCGTTAAAGTCAGATATATGAAAGCTCGCTGGGGCAGTTGTAGCAGTGATGCTGTGATCACTTATAATATACACTTAATAAAAGCCACTGTGGAAAATATTGACTATGTTATCTTGCATGAGTTGTGTCATTTAATTCATCCCGATCATAGCTCCAGATTTTATCAATTACAATCCAAATTAAACCCCAATTGGAAACAGCAAAAACACCATTTGAACCATTCTGACATCCCGTTTTAACTACTCACCCGTCATTCCTGAGTATGCAGAAACCTGTTGGAAAAAGTGAATTGACTTAGTGAGAATAATCAGTAATATTTGTGAGATTAACACCTTCTTAGTAATGACTAGAAGGGTCAGTAGTTAACTGATTTTTCAATTTGTTAAACTTCCTGAATTCGTATAATAAATCCACATTTATACTCTACTTTTATTTTCCTCCCCTAACTAGACGAACTACATTAAAATCATTTATTCGATTGTCATTACTCGACTCTCCCCAAAAAAAACCAACACTCCATGAAAAACCTGTTGATATAAATGAAGGTGTGGAAGTCCAATAATTCACATTACCTCCATGTGAAGTATTTGGAAAAACATTATCATTAATACTTGGAGAGAAACAATTGAGAGCTATTAATGTATTCAACCCCTTTAAATTTGGCACTCTCCAATCGGTATAGCCGCAAACCCGATAGCGTTATTCAAAAATTTTACCGATACTAATGCTTCTTGCCAAGTCATATTTTCAACTATGCCTATACCACAACCCTCACCTGATAAACTTTGTGTACATTGTTTCCAGATTAAACCTGTTTTAACATCAGTCACAATTGTTTCCTCTACAATAGTTTCAACCCTATATCTAGATTCACTCCAATAGTTTGTTATATAATCTCTGCATGTTTGCTGACCCTGAGCTATATTAACAATAAAAGCCAATGCCATTATATTTATTTTCATCTTCATGGTTTTATTCCTTGAATACTATTCATCTGACACAAGTCGGATTCGTTGAAATGAATCTCTTGATATCATATTAGTCCTGCCTTGTCTAAACTGTACTACCTAAGCACCATTATCTGTACCTGCAGTAGGTGAGGATGTCCAGAAGATTGAACGTACTTCATTTAGAGTATTAGGAAAATAATCAATATCAATCGCAGGGAGAAAAGCAGCATAATAACTGAGGCTTGATAACTCTAAAATATTAGGTGCTCTCCAATTACGTTTTCCACAAAACCTATTGTTATTAGAGTCATTAATTAAATCATTCCAACTTGGCTTATAATAATTCCCTATCCGGTCAGGGTGGTGTCGATACCATCAGAGCTAAGGCCGCCCCACCTATATATATTATCTTTATAATGCACCCCTTCATCAGTTGTTTTAACTTCCCATGTTAAACCAGTTACGTTATCTTTCACACAAGCCCAGATTTTAGCCGAATTAGGTAATTCCTGGCCAAGGATATCAACTTTATAAAAACTAAAACCAGCAACTCCATCTTCATTATTATTAGTTAATATATCTGAATCACGTCCATAATCACAGTCTTGTAAAACATCCATATTACTTTCACAAATAGCATTGTTTGCACTAGAGCTATGACCGGCCCATGTTACCCCTGTATCATTTATGATGACATACTTTTCAAGACCATTAATATATATAATATCCGATTGTGCTTTTAATAAAGATGGACAATACACATCATCACTATAATGGTTACTCTTTTTTGAAAAATCATGTAAGGTGTTTTATTTTTTAGTTTCATATTTCCAATGTATTTAAATTTGATATCGCTTAGATTCTTTTCTTTTAAGATTACCTTAAAGAATATGATAAATCCAGAAATGAATTTTATTAAATTAATTTTGTAGTTGCTTTAACGCAATCAAATCAACAAAATCCGCATCCGCATCAGCTAAAATATCCATGGCTTGTTGAACCGATTTCTGAGCATTGTCTAAGTCTCCCTGTTGCTGGTAGATTTTGGCTTTTAAATAATGCGACTTGGTAAACAACGGATTTCTATTGAGGATAAAATTCAATTCTGTTAATGCCTGATCATTACGCCCCAGTTCAAACAGAATTATGGCTTTATTATAGATAAACTCATCAACCACATCAAATCTATGTAAGCCTAGGATTGAGCGTTTTGAGCCAGTTATTGCCTGATCCAACTGCTGCATTGATTTTTGTAAATCACCCTGCCAGTATGATATTTTCCCATTCCAGGCAATAATATGTTGATTGTAATAAGAAACAGGAAATGTTTGTAAGAAGCTTTCAAATGAGGATAACTCTTGTCTAAACATGACTTCATCCTCCATCGCCATGTATATCAATATATAAAAAATTGAAACCAAATCAGTAAATGGAGGTTTTGTATTGACTCTTAAAGACTCGGCATAATCCAGTGCCTGCTTATAGTTGCCCTGTGCAATAAACATAATTACTTTACTGCCATCCATGGAAAGCATGAAATCTAATGGTTCCAACACATTTTTTGCAGGCTCTTGTATGAGTTCCATTGCCTCAAAGGCATAATTTATCTGCCCAGTTTCCATAAGAATCACAATCTTAGCATTAAGTACTTCAAACTTTTTCCTATCGGTATGACTCCGCAGAAGTAAGTCATCCAATTGTTTTATGGCTTCTTTATATTTGCCCGTTATAGCAATTGTACTGGCTATTGCGATTTCTGCTTCAAAATCCTTGCTACCCAAAATACTGGCCTGTTGGTACATTTCTATGGCTTTTTCAAACATGCTGAATTGTTTATAGGCATTTGCTAGCTCCATATACGCGTCTACTTTCTCTGGGTTGGCAGATAAATATTTTTCCAAAACATCAATGGTTTTTTCTTTCTCTCCCTGCACCCTGTATATTTTACCAAGATCAATAAAAGTATTTTGATTGCCACTATCAAGCGACAATAATTTCTCAAACTCAATCTCCGCTTTGTCTAGTTGATCATCTGAAAATAAATATTTTCTGGCTAATGTGGCATGAGCAATTGGGCTAGCAGGATAAACCTTTGCCCAGTTTTCCAGTACAAACAAAGCTTTATTCTGCTCTCCGGACATATCAAACAGGTTGGCCTTAAGCGCATAGACTGATTCTTTATAAATTTTATAGTCTAAAGTCAATGCCTTTTTAGACTGCTTGATGGCATTAGGGAAATCACCAATTGCCTGGTAATAGGATGTGGCTAAAACATTGGCCTCTGCAAAGCTTTCATCCAACTCCAAAGCCTTTAAAATTTCTACAATTGCACCATTGTAATCATTTTCGAAAGTCACTTTGTTTTTTGCTGAAATCAGGTATGCTATTGCTTCAACATCATAGGAGGTATGATCTTCAATAGCTAAATCGGGTATGATGTTTATCGCCTCTTGATTTGATTCTAACAAATAGCTACTGATGTCATTGGAAATTTGATCCAGTGCCTGCAACATATTTTTATTGATAGCAGTGAGTACTTTTTCTACGATGCCAGTTTCTACATTGTATAATTTAGCCTCAAACTCTATGCTGTCATTGTGTGCAATAAATGAACCCAACACCATCCACTTTTTAGAATTATTATTAGCCACCTGTAATGCCAGAGACAATGGTATATCAAGTGCTCTCACAAAACCCTTATCATTCAGCTCACTCAACACCTCTTTTGAGTCGTAAGGTGTAACAACAGAAATATTCGGGGTGCGTTGCAAATCCTGAGAAAATAACCAGGAAGCACCATAGCTCAACCAATCAAGGTTTACATCATTGCTTTTGTTTTCCCAAAAGAAAGAAATAACACGGTTATGAAGATTAGTGTTAGTCTCAATTCTACTGACACTACCTACTAAGGACGTTGATGTGATCGGTTCAGCTAGACTTGTAGAGATAGACACAGACTTGAGGTCAGTTTTAGTAACAAACATATTGATCGCAACTATTGATGCAATCATGTTTAATGGTATACACAATGTTTCCAGTTTTGACCAATTGTCTCTTCCTGGTTTACCATGACCCCAGGCTAACATGATAACAGATGGAATAAATACCAACATACCTATAAAAACATATGATGAAAACTGTCCCGAGACATTAAATCTGTCACTCATCCAGTCTGCAATTTCAACGGATAACCACACAGCAGCAATATACATTCCTATTATATGAGGAATTCGCCGAGTGAATATTTCTTCTATTAATCCTGTATTTTTGACCATAGGTGAATAATATCATTAATGTTGAAGAAAATAGAAAATGTTTATTGAAAAATAGCCATAAAGTCTCAAAGTAAAAAACCTACATATCGTTTATTAAAGCTTTATTCGTATCTCTGACATCAATAATTATTAAAATTAATAAGAATTAACCATACATACATTTAAAAAATACCAAACTATGGATATAATATTTCAACAAAATATAACTTGAGGAAAATCATGGTAACTATTACAGTTGATATAGATGAACAGGTAAAAGAACATTTTAATAAATTTATTGAGAATCACGGTATTAATGTTGATAAAGCTGATATTGTTGAAACAAAAAAGAAAATCGCCGAAATTAGGTCCGGCAACTCTGATGGCTATATCATTGACCAGATCAATTCATTAGAGGCCATGTTATCTATGGTTGAAGACAACGTGTGGAAAATAAACAAATCAAATCTAGAAAAAATTAACGCCACCATTAAATATTTTGTTGATGATGATGATATTATTCCTGATCATATTCCTGGAATAGGCTACCTTGATGACTGCATCATTATTGATAGCACCATGGACGAAATTTATGATGAACTCATGGAATTCAAAGACTTTTGTAGAACCCGTTTAGTTTATGCTCAAGACAAAGATTTCAGCTTCGAAGACTGGGGCAAAGTAAAAGACCAGGAAGCAACAAGCAGGGTAAGAAACAGAATGTTAAGAAGATCACAAAGAAATAGAAGATAATTTAGTTTACCTACTCTATTTTTAAATCAACGCAATGAAGTCAAAAAATTTATTATATTACTATTTTATTTTACTCATTGTTGAAATAATGGCTGAGGTTATATTTTCACTCAACAACAGTCCTTATTTGATTTTCGCAATAAAGCCCTTACTAATGCCCTCACTTATTGTCTGGGCATTTTTATTTGCCGCAGAAAACAAACTGGTATTTAATCGAATATTGATACTTGCATTAATTTTCTCTCTATTTGGAGATGTTTCCTTAATGCTGCTAGTCATCAATCCAGATATTTTTATTATTGGTCTGGCCTGTTTCCTTATTGCCCATATCATTTATATCGTGCTGTTTATAAAAATACCAGCTAAGCAAAAATCAATATTAAGGTACAAGCCATATTTACTTTTACCCTATATTCTTTATGGGGCATTGCTCATTTTGTTCTTATACCAACAGAATCACCCTGATTTTATTAAACTACAAGCGGCTATAATTATGTATGCTATTGTAATTTTGACCATGTTAATAGCGGCTGTATCACTTTATGGCAGCATTTCCTTACAAAGTTACAAATTAATTACAGTGGGTGCACTATTATTCATCTTGTCAGATAGCACCATTGCCTTAAGTAAATTTAGCCATTTATTTGAACAAAAAGAATACCTAGCCCGCATCATTATTATGGCATTATACGGTACAGCACAGTTTTTGATTGTTAAAGGCTATATAAGCAGTAAAATAAGATCCTAAATTAACCATGAGCAAAATAAATGAATTTAAATCTTAAAGGTAAATGCGCATTAGTATGTGGATCTAGCCAGGGTATGGGTAAAGCCATTGCTATACAATTAGCATCTCAAGGTGCCAATATAGTTCTTTTTGCTAGAAACCAGGCCAGCCTTGAAACAGTTTTGAAAGAATTGGACACCAACCAGGGGCAACACCATGATATTATTATTGCTGATTTTTCAGATGCCAATCAGGTAAGAGATGTACTCAATAACTACCTAAAAACAGGTATTGTAATCGAAATACTGATCAATAACACAGGTGGACCCGCACCTGGCCCTGCTCATTCCGCATTAAGTGATGACTTTTTGGCTGCCTTTAATCAACATCTTGTTTGTAACCATGAAATGATGAAACTGTTACTACCTGGTATGCAACAATCCAGCTATGGACGTATTATTAACGTTATTTCTACTTCGGTAAAACAGCCATTGATTGGTTTGGGCGTTTCCAATACCGTTCGAGGTGCCGTCGCCAGTTGGGCAAAAACTCTGGCTAATGAACTGGGACAATACAACATCACCATTAATAATGTCCTGCCTGGCGCCACCAACACCACCAGACTGGAAGCCATTATAAAAAACAAAGCTGCCAAAAAAGGTATTTCTATCGAAGAAATGGCAAAACAAGAAAAAGCCATTATACCTATGCGCAGATTTGGTGAAGCCAGTGAGTTTGCTGATGCCGTTGGGTTTTTAGCATCACCAGCTGCCAGTTATATCACCGGCATTAATTTACCCGTAGATGGTGGTCGAACTTCCTGTTTATAAAATAATCATGCAAAAAATTAAAAACTATATCAATGGTGAATTAATCATTCCACAAGCAGGAAAATATTTAGATAATATCGAACCTGCTACTGGAGAAGTTTATAGCTTAATTCCTGATTCTGATGAATCGGATTTAGCCCTAGCCGTGATTGCAGCTGAAAATGCCAAAAGCACCTGGGCAAATACCTCAACAGAACAAAGAGCTCAGGTATTATGTAAATTGGCTGATTTGATTGATAGTCACGCTGATAGACTAGCACTGGCTGAAGCCATTGACAACGGCAAACCAGTCACTCTAGCCAAAGATGTTGATATCTACCGTGCTGCTGCCAATATCCGTTTTTTTGCTCATGCTGGCACGCAGTTTGCCAGTGAGTCACATGCAATGGAAGATGTTGCCATCAATTATACATTGCGTGACCCCATTGGTATTGTTGGCTGTATTTCTCCATGGAATTTACCCTTATATTTATTCACCTGGAAAATAGCACCCGCTTTAGCAGCAGGCAATGTGGTGATAGCTAAACCATCCGAAGTCACTCCCATGACCAGCTATTTATTTTCACAGCTGTGTATAGAAGCTGGCTTACCTCAAGGTGTACTTAATATTTTACATGGAACAGGTCCTAATATAGGCTCACCTCTGGTGGTACACCCAAAAGTCAAAGCCATTAGTTTCACAGGTGGCACCGCCACTGGAGCACACATTACCAGAGCCACTGCTGGTCTGTTTAAAAAGCTATCACTGGAACTGGGTGGCAAAAACCCCACTGTGGTGTTTGCCGATTGTGACTTTGAAGACACTGTCACAACAGTGGTTCGCGCTGCTTTTGCTAATCAGGGACAAATTTGCTTATGTGGTTCTCGTATTTATATTGAAAGGTCAATTTATAAACGCTTTAAACAAGCCTTTGTAACCAGAGTTGCACAAATACAAATTGGTGACCCCTTAGCAAAAGAAACCCAACACGGTGCCTTAGTCTCCAAAGATCACATGAAAAAAGTTTTGTCCTATATTGAACTAGCTCAAAATGAAGGTGGCATTATATTGACAGGTGGCAAACAACGGCAATTAACGGGTCGCTGTGAAAAAGGTTATTTTGTCGAACCAACAGTTATTGAAAACCTGGATAATAACTGCCGAACCAATCAAGAAGAAATATTCGGCCCCGTTTGCACCATCATGCCTTTTGACAATGACGCACAAGCCCTGGCCCTGGCCAATGGTACACAATATGGATTGGCGGCCAGTATCTGGACCAATGATTTAAAACGAGCACATCGCATGGCTAAAAATATTGAAGCAGGCATAGTCTGGATCAATTGCTGGTTACTGCGTGATTTGCGCACACCTTTTGGTGGTGTTAAAAGCTCAGGAGTTAGACGTGAAGGCGGACTGGAAGCGCTAAGATTTTTTACCGAACCCAAGAATGTTTGTATAAAGTATTGACTTACAAGAAGCTGGTTCTGTATTGAGAAATTTCGAAAATGCTTTATTCTTTAGAAGTTTTCCGACTCTGGTTCATAGGAGCAAAAACTTCATCATAATTTAGACAGGAGAATTGATTCCTTAGTAGAATTTCTACCTTATAATACCACTATAATTTGTCGTACAGATCCTTAATTTTTCTTTGTTTTAACAATTCTTTTTTATTTTCTTCACATTGCAACTCTTTAAAAATATTCTTAAAAAATAGTGAACCCATACAATAGGAATAATTTACTATAAAATCCATATTATCAGAAAATGTAATAGAAGAGTTTTTTGAGTCCACAATACAGTCATTCTTAATATCTAGTTGATCACCATTTAAATATTTTTTCCTAAATATATTTATAATTAAGTTTTTAGACTCATTGTTTAAATAGGAAAATGTGGTATTGTAATGAAATAAAAGATTATTATGGAAATGTAATTCCAGCTTTACTTTCTGAGAACCAAACATCAATTTGTAAAATAAAACCGTAATACTTAGTGATAAATGTTTTTTAAAAAACTTATATTGAGGCTTGCCATATTTATCAATAACATCCGCAATAGTCATTAGCTGATTGGATACTTTTCCCTCAAAATGAATAAGCCTTGTGGAGGTTTTTACTTTCTTTTTGTGCGTAACATTCATCAAATCAAAATATGTAGATAAACCTTCATTCTTCTCCGAGAGTCTTTTATAATAATATTCTCTACTAGAATAATTCTCTTTTCGCTTAAAAGCAGAAAAAACAACATTTAACAGTGTATATTTCATCAAAATACACCATTGTTTTTAACAAGAGAGGAAACTATTAAAAGTGGCCCAATCAAAAACAAAGTAATGAGTTTCTTTACTGAAAAAAACACACGAAAACACTCTAAATATCTAAAATTATTTTCATATCTTTTAATTCTAAAAGTTATTGTTATCATCTTTATTAGTGGGTTTTGTAAATAGTTACTTAATAAACTATATCACACATATGATAGTTTGTATTCATTTGAGGTATATTCTTAACTAAAATCTGTGGGAATACAGCCAAACTTGACTTTTTGCTCCTACCATGTTGTATTTTATAGAACAAAAACAACTCGAAATGGGATCACCATCCAATCTGGCCATATTCACTTCCCTGTGAAATTAGTCAATTATTGACATCAAGTATTTATTCAAGACAAAAAAGTATATATAAGCAATAACTCTGTTTATTCCAGTTTAAGTGTTGGATCACCAAGCAAAGTCCATGTTTTTCTGACTTCTAATTCAATATTATTACGGGCGAACAGAATGGCTTCGCCTAAAGAGTCACCCAATAACTGACGCTCAACAATGATTTTTGCAATGATTTCATTTTGTGCATAATCTGAAAGAGTTATGGCTCCATGAATACCCGCGGCACCATTATATATACCAGGTATGACCTGACCAGTAGCATCAGTACTGGCATTTAATAAACGGTTAGATAGTGAATCCGTATAGGGAGAAACAAAATAATTGGTATAACATGCCAATGCAAATATGACGGTAGGATTACCTGAATTGTCTAATTCAGAGATATCTGAAGCTGATAGAATCCGCGCAGTTGACCAGGTTGTTGGAGAACCGTGACCATTGAAAGCGGTTAATGTTTTACCAATATTCATGCTATTAAATAACGCTTCTCTGGTTAAATCGGCTTTACTCATGCCATTGACCTCTACCATAGAATCATAGTTAATGATATCACTGTGCCAGCCAGTCAGCTTTTCCATAATTCTATCTGCTTGCATATCAAAAGGCATAGCAGAAGGATCCTGTCTGTCTATAACCCAGGCTATTGACTGATCATTTGCAAGATTATTCTCCCAATCAAATGTTTTTTGTACTATGGCATTCAAATCATCCATGGTGCGAACTGGCCAGCGACCTAGTGCTTTATCAGCGATGCCATCACCATCTACATCCATTAATAACTGGTCATTTGGTGAGTGCCTGATTATTTTTGTTTCAATATATTCTGTTGGGATAAAGCTTAAACTTCCCAGACCTAAATTATTATGATAATCATAACTATCCCCTCCAACCAATAATACATGGCCAAACTCAAATGCTGCATCCGCTGCCTTAATAAACTCATTCAACGCTCCTGGTAGTGCCATACCACCATATTGAGCCTGAATATCCAGTATATTGACCACCCTAATAGTCCAACCCTGAGATTGTCTTGCCTGAACAAAGCTATTTAATGGGTGTATTTCGACATCCGATTGAGGCATAAATGCAGGATGAGAAATAATCAAGAAATCAGCTGCTGTAGAAACCAGATTATCTTTCAACCTAGCTGGACTTAATTGTGGAATAATAAAATTGTTTAATGATGACACCCAATAGCTGGCATTATCTTCTGAGAGTCCTGATATAGAAAACTCTTGATTGCTCGCTGTTTTAACATCCAGAGCAAATAACTCTCCCTGTGAATTAAGACCATAGGCCATAACTACCTCACTATCAAAACCACCTACTTTAAGGAAATCTACACTGTGCTGGTTTAGCATTATTAACTGCTCAGCATCTGCAACAAGAGGTAAATGATAGACTAAGCCGATATTTTTAACTAATATTCGATCAAATGCCGCGCCAGTATCACCCGTTAAAAGCGCCTCTAACTGGTTTGAACCCGCCGTTAATAATCCATCGGGTATATCTACAGAAATATTCACTTCTGACCTTCCATCAAAACTGGTTAGATTAACTTGCTGATTATTTAAACTTAACTTTATTTGATGATCAGGGTTAATTTCCAAGTCAGTGAGTCCAGTTAGATAGGCGACCATATAGCTGGGTTGAGCGGATAACCACTGATCTGATACATTCATCGAGACAGTATAAAGAGGGTCATGATCCTTTAATAACTTCGCAGACCAGGGATCATTAGAAGGACTACCAAAATCATAATAATTATCCTCACTGATTCTATCAGTATACTGGTAGGCGCTTATAGTTGTGCCTTGATGGTTATTTTTCTGATTTATATTTAACGCTAATGCTGAATTCAATTCAACTCGGTACACAAAATCACTTATGTATAAAGAATCTGGTAAAGTTGGTTTTTGTGCCCAAAAATCAATAGTAAACCCAGGGCCAAAGACCGTTGTTGAGACTGTTGTTTCTCCCCCAAATGAATCAGCAAAAAGAACATCAGGGTGTGCAGTACTATCGATGTGGTTAATAGATCGTCCTACAGCCTGACCCTTAAGGGTAACGGCAATATCATCTGTTGCTACTCCATTTAAATCCAAACCTGCAGCTAATAATGCCTCATAAGTCACGCGTTGCATACTCTGCTGATTGACAAGTACATCTACATAAAAATCATTAAGGCTTTTATTGTGAGTAGACACTCTCTTGCCAGGCTGACTCCAGCCTTCTGCATTTTTCAAGTAGCCCTTTTTCATCATAATTGATTCAACATCGTCATTAATGTTCTGCCAGTCAATCAAAATGGGACTGGTTCTTTTTCCATAAGTATCATTGACTTCGAATGAATCGTATATTTTTTCTTTGCCATTCACATCAACAGTAGAAATAGATACATTGCTGACTTGACCTGATTTAATATCTGGGACTAAAAACTCATATAAATGGGGCTTGAGAACATCTGTACTTTCACTTGGTATCAATTTTTTATTAAGTTGAGTCGATTGACCATTTACACTGGCCCAAATATTGAATCCGACATTTCTTGTCTCTGAGGCTGTTTCCCAATAAATGTTTAAGCCTTCTTTGCTAAAACCAGAATCAAAACTATGAATACTGACTGGCAAGATGCTATTAGAGATCAAATAATCTTCCACTTCTCCATCTTGAGCTGGACCATTGAATGAAGAATCTGCAGCAGAAGACCAGTCGGTGGTGACCCTAAATCGTGCTAAAAAGGCCTCATCTTCTCCACCTGCTGCTGTTCCAGGCACATCACCATTAAAATTACCTGGAATGGTGAAATCCAGTGTACACTGAGTACTGGTGGCTCCTGTACTGGTGCAATTGGTTTCAGCAGAGTCTACAGAGGTACACACCCTTTCATCACTATTATCTTCAAAGCCATAATTATCTAAAAAAGTCCCGAAATCACCACCAATTGTACGAATATCACTAAAATCAATCCATCCACACAAAAAAGCACCATCACTATCTAAGACATTGGTAATGTCTGCTGTAACGATAAAATGATCTCCAACACCAAAGCCCGTTAATGAACTAGGGAAAGTGATGCCATCATTATCATCTGGTATTCCACCAGTTATATCATCATTGTCAGCTTCACCAACACCAATACCGAGCACCAGATCAACTACAGGAATGCTTGTTGTGGTTTCCGCATCGATGGTAGCTCCTAGCCTTGGGCCTCTAATAAAATGTGAAGGACCGCCAGTGGTTCTGACTGGTAAAACAGTTGGTATTGCTAATCGACTATCGACAGATGCTTCAAAAAATCCAAAATATTCGTCATTTGCCATGGCATCTCCCAAATCCACACCACAATTTGCAAGTGGTTGGGTTAAGGTGAAATCAGTTCCTGCATTTTCTGCAGTCATCCTGACCCGAATTGCATCAACATTGGTAAAATCTACTCCTGTTCCGCCTGAAGTTGTAAAACTTGAGAAAGCAAAAAATCTAACGTTTATTGGATCATCTTGAGGAATAACGATTGTTTGTGACGACCAATCATCTACTGTTGTAAAAATATCTATTGTTATTGTCATGTCACCTGGTGCATCACCGGCCGCAAATAAAGTAAACCCGCGATCTGCTGCCAAACAACTGGAGTTTGTTAAATCAGCATTTAATCCTGGCGAAAAACTGGGCGTAAATGGATCAGCATCCCCTAGATCATTATCAATAGCTCCATCACCCGTCCCATCATAAATATTAATGGTAAATCCATTTATACCTGCTTCTGCTCCGAAGGCCAGTTCATTTCCAGATGCAAGCAAACTTAAACGCCTGGCAGGATCAGCCGTAGCCGTAATTTCTACATACTGCTCTCTTTCTCCACCAATCGCTGAAGAATCACTAACAACATTTGAAGCAGAGGATCCAACTACCCCAATAATTTCTGTTCTTTGTAGTACATTCCAACCATCTACAAAATCAGTTTGTGCACACGCATTAAAAATCATCAATTGTAAAAATATAACAACAAGATATAACTTATTGATATATTTAAATGAATTTATAGATTTTTTGAATTTATTTTTTTTACAAAATACACTTTCAACTTTCGACTCACCATGATTGCTCATATTACTTTCCCCATACCCAGTAAATAACTTTATCTTTCGATTCCTAAATTCGATTTAACTATTTTCCCACTATATTGAAGATTTAACATTTGTTTACACTATTACAAAAAAATATCATTTATAATTAGCATAGCTTTTAAAATTAAAATCGCTATTAAATAACGAATACTCTAATAGAATTCCTCAATAATTGTTTAATAAATCGAAATTTGTAATTTGGTGGGATTTTTTCTGTATATAAATTGTACTACCATATTTGATTTTAATCTAGTATTAATGACTGATACCTCATGTGAAAAGGGTTAAAATTATTTGAAATTACACATAAGTAGCAAAAATTATCACATTCTTAGATGAAAATAAAAGGATCATAGTTTCATAATTTTTGAATTTTACACCATCGAGGGCTTATAAAACCTTAGAAGCACCTGAACCAATTAGTAGCTATCCGCATGCACGAAAAGTTGGACAACTCTTATTTTTATCGGCAATCGGCTACAGACAAGAAGACACAAAAGAAATTAATGAAATCCCAGGCAAAAAAGCAGCTGAATAAATATTAATAAGGATAACAAATCCTGAGAGCAAAGTTTTTAAACAAAATCCGGCCTGATAGTCAGTTGTTAAAAAAACGGTGACTATCAGGTGGAATATAAAATTTTACAATTTTCAAAATTCATTCAACAGTGACAGATTTTGCCAGATTTCTTGGTTGGTCTACATCATTGCCACGTATGACACCAACATAATATGCCAATAGTTGAAATGGCACATTAAAAACAATCGGTGAAATAAATTGACCACAATTTTCAAAGTCGATGTGATTATTATTCTTTATTTTACTATTGCAGGTCTTATCTGCAAACACATACATCTGCCCTCCTCTGGCCTTAACCTCTTCTATATTGGAAATAAGTTTATCCAGTAATTGATCATTAGGACATACCGTTATGACAGGCATATTGTTATCAACCAGTGCTAAGGGGCCATGCTTGAGTTCACCAGCGGCATAAGCTTCCGCGTGGATATACGATATTTCTTTAAACTTTAGTGCCGCTTCCATCGCAATGGGATAATGCTGGCCACGACCAAGAAAAAGCACATGATCTTTGTTGGCTATGCTTTCTGCCAGTGCTTTTACTTTTTTACTTTGATGCAATGCTTGACTCAAAACTGCTGAAATAGTGCTTAACTCTTTGGTCATTTTTTTTACTATACGCGGCTCTATGTTTTTTATCTCTGCTAGTTTCAATGTTAAAAGACCCAACACTATCAGTTGACTGGTGAGTGATTTTGTGGATGCTACACCAATTTCTATCCCTGCTTTGGTCAATAAGGTCTCATCACTCTCTCGGCAAATAGCACTGTTATCCACATTGCAAACTGAAAGTGTAAATAGGTACCCAGACTTTTTGGCAAATTTCAATGCCGCCAGCGAATCTGCGGTCTCACCCGATTGAGATATGGTTATAAATAAAGCGTTTTTGGGGACGACAGGGCTTCGATACCTGTATTCACTGGCGATATCAATGCGACATGAAACCTTGACAAGCTTTTCAATCCAGTATCCAGCAACCAAACCAGCATGATAAGAAGTACCACAAGCGACGATATGAATGTTCTCTAATTTTTTTAACACCATCTTAAGATCATGACTGATAAAATTGTCAGTTACACGATTATTTTCAATTCTTCCACTCATTGCCAATTGTGCCACTTTGGGTTGTTCATATATTTCTTTTTGCATGTAATGGTCGTATGCTTCTTTGCCTTTACTAAAAGAGTTGGGATGAGGTCTGAACTTTTCCCGATGCACTTTTTGTCCAGATTCATCATAAATTTGATAACTGTTTGCGGTAATTTCGGCTAGATCACCATCTTCAAGATAAATCACATGCTCAATTGATTGTGGCAATGCAGAAACATCTGATGCCACACTTTTTTCATTAGCTGCAATGCCGATAACCAGCGGACAAGCATTTTTAGCAAGGATGATTTTATCTGGCATATCATCACAAATAACAGCCATTGCAAATGAACCATGCAACATTTTCATGCACTTAATACAGGCCTTTAGCAGATCTTTTTCACTCAACAATATATTGTGTATCAAGTGAGCAATTGTTTCTGTATCGGTATCTGACTGGTAATTGTATCCAGAATTAAGTAAAAAACTCTTTAAGGCCAAGTGATTTTCAATGATACCATTGTGAACCACGGCTATGTTATCATGAGATACATGGGGATGGGCATTGACCAAAGAAGGCTTGCCATGTGTTGCCCACCGGGTATGACCGATAGCACAAGACCCTTCAATAGAAGTCTTGGCAAGTGCTTTTACCAGGTTCTTCATTTTGCCTATTGTGCGAATATTTTTAATTCCATCGCCTGTAGTAGTTGCAACACCAGCAGAGTCATACCCGCGGTACTCCAATTTTTTAAGTCCTTCAATGACGTTTGATACTATTTGTTTTTTGGAAACAACTCCGACAATTCCGCACATATTTTCACCTCTGGTTTGTTTAAACGATTATGCCTATAAAATACTTTCATCCATAAATGAATCTCGTCATACTTACTGGGTACTTTGTCCCTGTTTTAATGATTGATTCGATAAAGTGACCTCGCAACAGTTTATGATAAAGCCTTCTTTGGTAAAATAATGTTGTAATAAGTAAACACTTCGATCCATAATAAGCTGATCTCAACATTATTAAAAAACCATGAAAAAAATTCTGTTCGTTTGTTATGGAAACATTTGTAGATCTCCCAGTGCTCAGGGTATTTTTGAGTACATCGCCGGACAGAAAAAAGTGGCTCATC
>JAESTH010000155.1 GCA_016763695.1 Alcanivoracaceae bacterium | reverse complement strand
TCAATTCACCATTTATATTTGGTTCGGGTGGTGTTGAGCTGGTTGGTCTGGAAATGACGGCAGAGTTACAAAATCTGAAACAGTTTGCCATTGACAACCCTGGTGATGTTGTCCAGCTTTTGTCCAAGGGTGTAGACTTTGGTGAAATTGTCGCGGATTCTACAGGACAGGTCGATACCTCAGCAGTTGAGGGTATTTCTGATGATTTGGTAGTCAGGCCATTTGGCCGCAAGGGTGAATTTGCTACTATTCGTGAGTTTGATGTTGGTGCCATGAATTTTCACTCAGGCATGCAAGCAACAGAAGTTGTGGGTGTCGGTGTTGATGATGATGGTGATGGTGTGGTAGATGAAATCACCGAAGGTGACTTGTCAGCTCTGAGTATATTTAATACCACTATGGAAAGGCCAATTCAAACACGTCAAAAAGATGATGAGATTGATGGGAAGGCTCTGTTTAATACGATTGGCTGTTCGGACTGTCATAAGCCACAGCTTGATACAAATACCAGGTATCTGCCTTATAAAATCACAGGTGGCAATCAGCGGCCATTTGAGGATACTTATTATAGTGTCAACTTGACCGAAAAGCCAATGAGCTTTAAGAAAAATAATCAGGGTGGTATTACGGTTAAACTATTTTCTGATTTAAAACGTCATTATATGGGTGAAGATTTAAAAGAGACTTTCTCCCTGGCAACTGATGAGCAAAATGGTGAGTTTGTGACAGCAAGACTATGGGGTGTTGCCGATACAGCACCATACCTACATGATGGACGTGCGCTGACTTTGGAGGATGCTATTATGATGCATGATAGTCCAGGTTGTGAAGCGGCAATTGCTGGGCAAAACTTTAAGGCATTAACTGCTGATGATCAATTAAATCTTATCAAGTTTCTTAATACTTTAAGAACGCCAAAGTACCCAAATTCGGATGTGGTGAGAAATTAAATAAATTATAATTTCTTGGATGCAGGGTTTTAACCCTGCCTTACTCTGTGTTATTTAGAAGACCGAGAATGGCAAAACTCAAGTTTCGCATCCCAGAGCAATTTTACAGACCCTGTCTTTAGGTGCTATATGCCATATCAGAGGGATTTTGTAAATGCATGGCGTTTGGTCTGCTTTTTTTTCATTCTTTTCTGGTTGTCATATTGTTATGTATGTCTCTCTTGCTAAAATAGCGCCATGAAAAAAATATTCCACAAGTCATTTGAGTTTTTGCATTGGCGGTTAGATGTAAAAACATTGCAACTCTCTCTCTCCTACCAATTAGATGAAATTGGTGTGGTGAGGGAAGTTTTCTCTTTTCCTCAATTTGATCGCAATTTATCACCAGAACGCACAGATGCCATTAACCGAGTTTGTGAGTTGGTTCACCTGATGTGTGGTGTCAGTTATTATAAGGCAGGCTTGGCGAAAAAAATTAAGTTTAAAAATAAACTACCATCACCTGCTATTTGTCAATTTATTGAAAAAACCTGGTTTCATGGCCTGGCAGAGATGGCGTACGAAAATGGTATAAGCTTAAAAAACCACATTAATTTAGTCGAAAAGAACCCCGATAAATCAAATGACCTGAGCCCATTGTTGGCACCATTAAAATTAAGGGACAGGGCACTGGTGCCATTGGGTGGAGGCAAGGATTCGCTGGTGACGATTGAAGAGTTAAAACAGCAAGGCAAAGAGATGAGTTTATTTATGGTGGGTAATTCTGCATTGATTAAAGATGTGGCCAGTTATATTGATCTGCCATTAATACAAGTGACGAGAAAAATTGATGATAAATTAATACAGTATAACAATGCAGGTGCTTTTAATGGTCATGTGCCAATCACAGCAATTAACTCCTGTATTGCGGTTTTATGTGCCTTATTGTTTGACTATGATTCTGTGGTTTTTTCTAATGAAAGATCAGCTGATAGTGCCAACACCATTAATGCTGATGGTGATACTGTTAATCACCAATATACCAAAAGCCATGAGTTTGAAAAAGATTTTTGCAAAATATTAGCAACGGAAATTTCTCCAGAATTAAAATACAGCTCTTTGCAAAGACCCTATTCAGAACTGGCTATATTGAAAAAATTTGCCGATTATCCACAATATTTTTCAATTTTTTCCAGTTGTAACCGCAATTTCCATATTGATGGTTCAAGAAATGACCACGGTAGGTGGTGTGGTGATTGCCCTAAGTGTCGGTTTGTGTTCTTGGGGTTGGCAGCATTTATAAAAAAACAGCAACTACTGGATATTTTTCACAAAAACATGTTAAATGATATATGTCAAAAGCAGGGTTTTGCAGAGCTTTTGGGAATAAAAGGTTTTAAACCATTTGAGTGCGTTGGAGAGTTACAAGAAAGTCAACTGGCATTCAATTTAATCAACAACCGTCCTGAATGGAAAAATGACTATATTATTCAATATTTTAAAGACAGCTGTCCTGTAATAACAGACAAGCAAAGTCAGGACATTATGCAACCACTATATAAGCTATGAAACTATCAGACATCAAAAATAAAAAAATCGCTATATGGGGATACGGAGTGGAAGGAAAAGCCACGGCTCAATACCTGGCAAACAAGGGTATAGATTTCACAATATTTTGTAATGCAGAAGAAGCAGATGAAAAATATAAGTGTGTGACAACATCTGTAGATAAAGAGCTGCTTGCTGGTTTTGAGGTGGTAGTCAAGTCACCAGGCATCAGCCCTTATTCACCGTTGTTTGGAGATGTAGACGTACAGATGACTCCTGCAACGGCTATCTGGTTCGACAATGAGCGCGACCAGGCTATGGATACAATCGTTATTGCGGTGACAGGAACCAAAGGCAAAAGCACAACGGCCAGTTTATTGACTCATGTTTTGAATCAGAGTGGCAAAAGTGTTAATTTGGTGGGAAATATAGGACAGGCATTGATATCTTCAACTTTAGACTATGATTATATTGTTCTGGAGGCATCAAGTTTTCAGGTATATGATGGCAATATTAGTGCCGATATAGTCGTGATTACCAATTTATTTGATGAGCATCTGGACTGGCATGCTGGTGCAGATAATTACTTCAGGGATAAACTAAATATATTAAAAGCGGCACAAGTAAAAATTATCAATGCCAATAATGCCATATTAACAAAGTTGGTTGATGATCAAGATGTGCTGTATTTTAATAGCACAAATGCTTTTCATGTTAATGCTGAAGAGTTGCTGTATGATAAAGAAATTGTGCTCAACTTGTCTCAAGTCAAGCTGATTGGGGTGCATAATCTGGAGAATATTGGCGCAGTTTTGAGTGTATGTCAACAGCTGAAACTAGACATGGCTACCTGTGTGGATGCAGTTAAATCTTTTAAACCCTTGGCTCACAGATTGCAGAGTTTAGGTAAAATTGGTCAGCATTATGCCATAAATGACAGCATCGCAACCACACCAGTTGCAACTCTTGCTGCTATGAAAACTGTCGATCCATGCAATACTACATTATTGGTTGGTGGTTATGATCGCGGTAATAACTGGCAGGATTTTGCTGATGCAATTAATAAAAATCCCCCTAGCTTACTATTGATATCAGGTCAGAATGGGGAAATAATACACCAGCGACTGCAAGTCATTAAAGCTAAATTTAAATATATGTTATGTGCAGATTTAGCAGATGCAATTCATTTAGCTCAATCTCTTTCACCTGCTGAAGGTGTTATTTTACTCTCACCAGGTGCCCCCAGTTTTGATCAGTTTGACAGTTTTATTAAAAGAGGTGAATTTTTTGCAGCGGAGTTAAAAAAAATATGAAGAATACAATATCGGTAATAGCATTTTTACTATTTTTCTCAGTTGTGCAAGCAAAAGATGCGCTTGTTATTCCGCAATCTTTATTAGATCAGGTAGATGCTGGTAATGCTGAGGTAGCTTATTTTATTGCCAAATCCTATCTGGATGGCAATGATACTTTTGAAGCCGATCAGGAACAGGCAATGACCTGGTTAGAAAAATCAGCAAATATGGGTTATGCCCATGCCATGTTAGATCTGGCAAATGAATACCATGACAGTAATGAGCAACAACAGGCATTAAGTTGGTATCAAAGGGCAGCAGACCAGGGTGTGGCTAATGCTTTTGAAGCCATTGCCAGTTATTATTTGCTAGGTGAAGCAGGTTTGCAAAAAAGCTGTATTACTGCCTATCAATGGTACGAAAAAGCCGAAACCAGAGAAGTAAAACTCGCTTTCAATAACCACGCCTGGTACTTGGCAACAAGCCATGATAAAAAATGTAGAAACCCAGAAAAAGCCATAGTCGTATACGCAAAAATGAAAGCTTTGTATAAATCAGATGGCGAGAAAATCCCTTGGGGTTTTGTGGACACTGAGGCCGCTGTTCTGGCCAGCATTTCTGACTTTAGCGCAGCGATCAAGTTACAGGCAGGGTTAGTTGAGGAGCTTAAATCTTATAACATGGATGTGACCAATTTCCAATTGCATCTTGATCAATATTTACTGAGGAAGCCATGGGTGGAGGTTATTGTTGATTGATGAATCGAGCTACCAGGTATCAGTTTGATTTATTTGACAGTATACTGTTGTGATATTATATAGTATACTGTTACAAATCATAATTACATACTATTAAAATGTTAGAAAGGTCAATACAAAGTTCAATAGATAAGGCGCTCAATTTTTCACCAGCTGTGCTTATAGCGGGTGCTAGGCAGATTGGTAAAAGTACCTTGGTATTTTATATGGATAGAGAATATGTGGTTATGGATGACATTACCCAATTGGAGGCTGCAACACATGACCCGCAAGGATACATACAGAATATAAAAAAACCAGTCACCATCGATGAAATCCAAAAAGCTGCGCATTTATTAACGCCAATAAAATTGTATATAGATAAAAATAGGAATAACGGAGATTTCCTGTTAACGGGTTCAGCCAATATACTAAGCCTAAAAAAAGCAAATGAATCATTAGCAGGCAGGCTAGTAGAATTAACCATGTACCCTTTTTCTGCAAAAGAGAAAAATCAGGATATAAAAACCAATGTAGTTGATGAGCTGTTTTCTGGTAATATCAGTAAGCTTGGAATTAATAGAGGCAGCTTTAAGCAGCTGCCAAAGTTCATCATTGAGGGTGGTTACCCTGTTGCATTTATATTGCAAACAGCTAAAGAAAGATTTTTATGGTTTAATTCGTATATCAGTACATACATTGAAAGAGATATCCGTAGTATTGGAGAATTAAGGGATTTAGATAACTTCATCCGATTTTTTAATGTCATAGCACCAAGAACGGGGAGTATTCTCAATAAATCCAATATTTCCAACGATACAAAACTCACTGCAGCAACGATCGATAACTATATATCATTACTTGAAAAAGTTTATCAAATTCATCTGCTAAAACCCTATTTCGAAAATATCGGCAAAACTTTTATCAAATCACCCAAAGTGTATTTAACTGACAGTGGCCTTGCCTCACATATATTAGGTGCCCGAGATGAAAATGATTTGGAAATATCCAAATACAAGGGCAAAATTTATGAAACATTTGTTTTCTCTGAGTTATTAAAACATATAACAAGTTCAAAACACATCATAGGGTTTTTCTACTATCGAACTCAAGATAAAAAAGAGATCGATTTCATCATCAAAAAGCAGGATGATATTTTGGCTATTGAAGTTAAATCATCACATAGCGTCAGCCTGAAAGACTTTAAACATATCATGGACTTTCAAACCAGGAGTGCCTATAAAGTGACAGGTTTAATTTTCTATAATGGTGAAAAAACAGTGAGCTTTGGAGAAAATTTGTATGCTGTGCCTTTAGCCGTATTATTATAGCAAAGTGGCTTTAATGAAATGTATGCCACATATATGATGATAAGCTAGAGCTAAACACGTATGAAATTGTTGTTCCATTACTTTGAGATTTTCAAAAAATAGAATAAACGGTATAACTTTATTCGTAACTATTCAGCGAGTTTAAATATCGTAGATGTAAGTTGTTTATAAGGCTTTGAAAGCATGGATGCTTTCTGGAGCTTACATGGACGTATTTACGCGTCCTTATAAATCAATGACTTACAGCCACTACCAAAATACGCTGAATAGATACCTTTATTCTAGGCAATTTTAATTCTGCTCTCAAATTCTGTCACAAATCTATTTAAAGCGGGTTTTCAATTACGAATTGGCATAGTCAACTTTTGCTAGTATTCTCAAAATCAAAGTTTAGCACCCAACAAAACACCTTGCTTAATAGCCCGTTTAGCATCCAGTTCACCTGCATATTCAGCTCCGCCAATTAAGTGACAAGATTGTTTATCTTTTAGAGATTCATAAAGCGCATTAACAGATATCTGCCCAGCACAAATAATAATATTGTCTACAGCTAATAGCATGTTTTGGTCGGTCTCATTTTTTTTCTTAAGAGTAATATGTAAACCTTGGTCATCTATTTTATTGTAACTACAACCAGAGATGTTTTTGACGCCGCGTTTTTTAAGTGCCATGCGGTGTATCCAGCCAGTGGTCTTGCCTAAACCTTTGCCAGCTTTGCCAGTTTTTCTCTGTAAAAGGTAAATTTCTTTGGGGCTTTTGGCGTGTTGAGCAGGGATTAAACCACCTTCGGACTCAATGTTCATGTCTATGCCCCATTCTTTACAGAAGGCTTTGGGGTTAGCGTAAACATCATCTTTGCTGCCTTTTAAGGAGTGGTCTTCGGATAAAAATTCGGCAATATCAAAGCCAATACCACCCGCACCGATGATGGCGACACTCTTGCCAGCCAGTTTTTCTTTTTTGATTAATTCGTTGTAGATGATGACTTTTTTATGATTGATGCCTTCGATATTTGGTACACGCGGCTTAACACCTGTGGCAACTATTATTTCATCATAGGCTGATAGTTGGCTGCTATCAACAGTGTGATTTAATTGTACATTGACCTGGTATTTATCAAATTGCGCTTTAAAATACCTAATGGTATGGAAAAATTCGTCCTTGCCAGGGATGTTGGCAGCTAAATTAAATTGTCCGCCTAGCTGAGCACTGGCTTCAAATAATGTGACATTATGACCACGTTCAGCTAGGGTCTTGGCACATGCCATGCCAGCAGGTCCTCCGCCAATAACTGCACAGGATTTAACCTGTGTTGCTGGTTTGATGATGTATTCTGTTTCATAACATGCCAGAGGGTTGACCAGACATGTGGCTCTCTTGTTTTTAAAGACATGATCCAGGCACGCCTGATTACAACCGATGCAGGTGTTTATTTCGTCAGATTTATTGGCGATGGCTTTTTTGACAAAATGAGCATCAGCCAATAATGGTCTTGCCATGGAAACCATGTCGATTTTGTTTGATGAAAGTATTTGTTCGGCTAGTTCTGGAGTGTTGATTCTGTTGGTGGTTATTAATGGTATGGATACATGTGGGCGCATCTTTTCTGTCACCCAACTAAAGGCAGCAGGTGGTACGCAGGTGGCGATGGTGGGGATTCTGGCTTCGTGCCAGCCAATTCCGGTATTGATAATGGTGACACCCAGTTGTTCTAACTCTTTGGCGAGGGTTACAACTTCATCCCAGGTACTGCCTTGGCTCACTAAATCCAGCATAGATAGTCTGAAGATAATAATAAAATCTGTACCAACGGCGGCACGGGTTCGTTCGACAATTTCTTTGGCAAATCGGGTTCGATTATTGTAATCACTACCCCATTGGTCTTTTCGGTGGTTGGTTTTTTTAACTAAAAATTGATTGATTAAGTAACCTTCTGAGCCCATGATTTCTACACCATCATAACCAGCATCTTGAGCCAGCTTGGCTGTATTAACAAATGATTTTATTTGTTTTTCTACATCTCTGGCGGTCATTAATTTAGGCTTGAATGGTGTAATAGGGGACTTGATGCCAGATGGGGACAGTATGAAGGGGTGATAACCGTATCTGCCAGTATGCAAAATTTGCATACAAATTTTACCGTCAGCCTGATGGACCGCATCAGTAACCAGTTTGTGCCGTTTGGTCTGAAATTTGTATTTTAAAAACCCGGCCATTGGAGCTGTCCAGGCGCGGATATTGGGACTAATACCACCGGTGACAATCAGTCCGACTTGCCCTTCGGCACGTTGGGCAAAATAAGTTGCTAATTTTTGATAGTTTTTGGAGCGATCCTCCAGGCCTGTATGCATAGAACCCATAAGTACGCGGTTCTTAATTGTTGTAAATCCTAAGTCCAGAGGTTTCAAAAGGTGAGGGTATTTATTCATTATTAGTTTCCGCTAGTATTCGCACCATACTCTTGCGTATGGCTTGCCAGTGTCTATTTTGCCAGAATGGAGCGTTTTGTGAAAGACTTGATTTGCCTTTTAATTGAGGAAACCTTCTTTTATGGCATGTTTTTGGTAATTTTGTCAGTAGTTCCCTGCTTAATTCAATTGTGCAGGCAAGAGCAATATCAATGCCAGAATCAACACAGGCCTGATAGCGGGCATGTACATCTCCAACACAATCGGCAGCTTTCATACCCAGATCATCGGAAATAATGACCCCCTTAAAACCATATTTGTTTCTCAAAATATCCTGACACCAAAATTTTGAATAGCCAGCAGCCTCTTTGCAGGCTTCAGGATAAATAACATGTGACATCATGATGGCATCAATTTGCCTGTTTTTTATTAAATGTATAAATGGTTGCAAATCAAGCTTTTCAATGGCAGCAAATGAGCGATCGTCAATGGGTAGTGTAAAGTGCGAATCTGCAACAACTGTACCATGCCCAGGAAAATGCTTTGCTGTTGTTTTCATGCCGGCATCATGCATTGAACGGCAATAAAAATCTGCCAGCTCAATAACTTCATCGGGATTATTTGCAAAGGCGCGATCTCCAATCACATTGCTGCCATTATCAATGTCTAATACCGGGGCAAAGCTTAAGTCAATTTTTACAGACAATAATTCGCTCGCCATCAACCAGGCATGAGTGTGGGCAAATGATTTGGCAAGATCTGAGTTGTATTGATTGACCTGGCCAATTTCTGCCAAGGGTGGTAATTGGCTAAAAGGTAAGCCAAATCTTCTGACTCTGCCACCTTCCTGATCAACACTGATAATAAAATCACGGCCAAATCTACTTTTTATATCATCCACCAAATTTTTCAATTGCAAGTAGTTTTTATAGTTACGTTTAAAAAGAATAACACCGCAGACAAGTGGGTGTTTTAAAAGTTTGATTTCATCAGATCTAAGTTTGGTGGATGAAAGTCCACAAATTATTGCTGTCATGTATTATTGTTTTATTTATTAGAGAGTAGAATATTATATTTGGCGAAACATTACAATTTACTGTTAAAAATAGGTGATTGATAGATTCTTTTAGCTTTTAGAAAAAAGAGTGAAATATATATACAATAAAAGATGTTATGTCAGCTATTTTTTTGACGGCTACCATTTTTGTAGTGTTGTTTCAATATTTATCAGGGCTAAGTAGATAAATACATAAAATCAGATAAGAAAAGCTAATCTTTGGCATTAATATAGCTAATCCTTGTTAAAGATGTGACAAAATTTGGTTTTTATGTTAGTTTCTTACCGGTTTTATGATGCAGCTTCCATAATTGGAGGGTTATTGGTGAAAATGCTGTATTAAAACTGCTTGTTACATAAAGCATATTCTTAAATCAAAAAACTAAAGAGTGAGGAAATTACATATGTTAAAGTTCAATAAACTGGCCTTGTCAGTTATTACGGTGCTGTCAACGGCCACCGTGTCAGCCGCTCCGCTGACATCAAGTACTACAAGTCTGGATAAACAGATGGTACAAATGAACCCATTAGCCCCAGGTATAATAATAAAATATAAAAATACCAACAAATCCCAATCAGTAAAACAGTCAATGCGTAGAGCTGAAGACCTGGGTGATATTTATGGAATTGACCTTAAATTTAAAAGAATGATGTCAGGAGGTGCTGAAGTATTAAGTCTGACATTAGATCAGGCAAAATCACTATCCTCGACTGATATTCAAGATATTATAAATCAGTTAAACAAACGAGCAGACATCGAATTCGCAGAAGTTGATGCTTTGGTGGTTCCTTATTTAACGCCTAATGATACAGCTTATAATACCCAATGGCATTATTTTGAGAATGCTGGTGGTATGCGTCTGCCCGCCGCCTGGGATACAACAACTGGGTCATCTGCTGTTACCGTTGCAGTATTGGATACGGGTTATCGTCCTCATGCTGATTTGGCAGGCAATGTGGTTGGACAATATGATATGATCAGTTCAGCTGCAGTTGCAGGCGATGGTGGTGGCAGAGATTCAAATGCTCAGGACCCAGGTGATTTTACAGCAGCTGGTGAATGTGGTGCAGGATCAGAAGCCAGTAACAGTTCATGGCATGGAACCCATGTTGCAGGTACTGTAGCAGCCGTTTCAAATAATAACAACGATGTGACCGGTGTCGCCTGGGGCGTGAACTTAGTACCTGTTCGTGTGCTAGGAAGATGTGGTGGCTCTTTATCTGATATCGCAGATGGTATTCGCTGGGCTTCTGGCTTAAGTGTTTCTGGCGTTCCTGCAAATGCAAATCCAGCACAAGTGATTAATATGTCTTTGGGTTCAGGGTCTCCTGCTGCTTGTAGCAGTACTTATCAGAATGCAGTAAACGCTGCAGTAAGTGCGGATGTCACAGTGGTAGTCGCTGCGGGTAACTCTAATAGTTCTTCTGGTTTTCCTCCTGCAAACTGTAATAACGTTGTTTCGGTAGCTGCGACAAATAGAAATGGTGCACGTGCCTATTACTCAAACTTTGGATCGGCAATTGATGTTGCTGCACCAGGTGGTGATGGTTGTCAACCAACAGGTGAAGCAGCACCAACAGCATTGTCAGATTGTGAAGGTGGTGTTTGGAGTGAGGCAAATATGATTCAATCCACACATAATACCGGCACATCTACTCCTGGATCTGATAACATTGGTGCTTTACAAGGCACATCAATGGCAGCTCCACATGTTGCAGGTTTGGCTGCTTTAATGTATTCGGTTAAACCCGCCACGACTCCAGCAGAAGTGGAAAGTGTGTTAAAGTCTACTGCAAGAGCATTTCCAAATGTGAGTTCACATCAGTGTACTACTGCAAACTGTGGTGCAGGGATTGTAGATGCCAACGCGGCTGTATTAGCGATGGGCGGCGGTACTCCTCCAACTAATGAATTGGAAAATGGAGTGGCTGTAACCGGTTTATCTGGTGCAAAAGACAGTCAACAAAACTTTACTTTAGCCGTGCCTTCAGAAGCCATAAATCTGACGTTTAACATGAGTGGTGGAACAGGTGATGCTGATTTATATGTTAAATTTGGTAGTGCTCCAACATTGACTAGTTATGACTGTCGTCCATTTATTGGTGGAAATACAGAAAACTGTCCAGTTACAACAGCACAAACTGGTACATATCACGTTATGATTGTGGCTTACTCTGCATACACTGGTGTGAGTTTAACCGGCAGTTATTCAATTGCGGTGCCAAACGTTGCTCCAACGGCATCATTTACTTCAAGTTGTACTGATTTAACTTGTAGTTTTAATGCTTCAGGCAGCTCAGATAGTGATGGTTCAATTTCTAACTATTCTTGGTCATTTGGTGGTTCTGGTGTAACGGCTTCGAACACATTTGCCAATGCTGGTACTTTCTCAGTAACTTTAACAGTAACAGATGATGATGGTGCGACAGACACATCAACTCAGTCAGTAACAGTTACGGCTCCTTCAGGCGGCGGCTCATTTTTTGAAAACACTTCAAATGTGACTATTCCTGATAATAATCCAACAGGTGCAACAAGTAATCTCAATGTGACGAGAACAGGCGCATCTGGAAGCATTAAAGTCACTTACTCCATAGTGCATACCTACATTGGTGATCTGAAAGTTGAAATATTTACTCCAACTGGTCAGACAGCGGTTCTAAGAGACGGAGCTGGTGGTAGTGCTAATAATATTAATGAGTCTAAAAACCTGAATGCAGGCACTATTGAGGCTTCTGGTAATTGGAGATTAAAAGTAACTGATGATGCTGGTGCAGATACTGGTTTTATCGATTCCTGGAGTGTTGAGTTTTTATAATTAAAAAAGTTAAATAAAAAAAAGAAAGAGGATCAAAAAAGAAAGAGGATCAAAAAAGCCCGATTTATTCGGGCTTTTTTGTATATCATTGTAACGATAATTTTATTTCAAACTAGCATAATACGCAGCAAGATTATCTGCATCAGCATCACTTAATCCTGCAACCATGGGAGACATTGAAGGATCTTTTCTTGTGCCATCACGGAAAGCTTTGATTTGTTTGGCAAGATAAGCTTCTTTTCGTCCAGCAAGGTTTGGCCAGATCGGAGTAGGTGAGTGACCATCGGCTCCATGACATGCTGCACATACAACAGATTTTGCCTTTCCTGCAGCAATATCAGCTGCAAAAACATTTGATGAGATCAAGTTTGTGGCTAAAATTGCACCTGTTAATAGTAGTTTTTTCATTGTGAAATACTCATAATTAAATTAGAAAGTGCTAATTTAACATAATTGCTTGTAAATAAAAATTTAAATGAATTTAATATTCTATTTTTTCGATATTACTTTCCCACAATTCGAATGCTTTAATGGCTTCATCGTTGAGCATTTGTTCGATTTTTAAATTTCTTTTGTGTAAAGGTAAATCCAGTTCATCATAAATAAATTGATCATCAAAATCTATTTTTGCGGCATCAGCTTTGGTATTGCCATAATAGACAGCTTTGGGTCTTGCCCAGTATATTGCGCCCATACACATAGGACAAGGCTCGCATGAGGTGTAAATTTCACAGTCATCCAACTGGAATGAGTTCAGCTCCTTGCAGGCATTACGTATTGCCACCACTTCAGCATGTGCTGTTGGGTCGTTATGGCTGGTTACACAATTGGCACCTGTGGCAATAATTTTATTGTCTTTAACAATGACGGCACCAAAAGGTCCGCCAATATTTTGTTTTACATTTTCGATAGAAAGCTCAATGGCTTTGCGCATAAATTTTTTGTTCATTATTTTTTCTTTAGATTAGGGCTGTTATAAATATTGGGTTGATAAGTCATCCAGAACTTCTTTATCTCTTTCAGTAAGGAATGGTGCAACCATACGCATGACATGAAAGATACCATGAGATAATTTTTTCTCTTCATCAAAATTGTCATCATAAATTGCAATAGAGTAATTTAACCAAAAAGTTGTGGTCAAGGCAATTTGGTCAGCCAAAGAGGCAATCGTTTGCTCATCAGCTTTGATAGCACCCTGTTGAGCTAAATGTTGCATAATATTCAATGCAGTTTGTGACTTTAGAGCCAGTATGTGACGAAAATGGCGTTTTAAAAAATCCATACGATTCATTAACTGGATAAGGTTTCGGTATAAAAAACGGTATTCAGCAATCACTTCAAAAACCATGTGTAAATATAACCACATGTCTTCCATAGATGTGTAGTTTACATTCTGTTGAGACAAAACATGTTTGATTTTTTTTTCATAATTAAGGAAAATCTGCCAAATAATATCGTCTTTAGAACGGTAGTGATAATACAAATTGCCAGGTGAAATATCCATTTCATCAGCAATGTGATTGGTTGTCACATTAGGCTCTCCTTCTTCATTAAAAAGCCGTAGAGCGGTATGTATGATTTTTTCCTTGGTCTTCATGTTAAGTCGTTAATCTATTAATCGGGCAACTTGGTCAATGTATTTTTGCATGGCACCTTCTTTTGATGTGCCTTTCAATGCTTCCCAGGCTTCGTATTTGCTGGCACCGACAAAATCAAAGAAACCAGGTTTATCACCCTGTACATCTCCTTGTGTGCCTTGTTTGTAGTAGGAATAAAGTGCTAGTAAGATATCGTTACCTGGTTTATCGGTCAGGGATTTCACATCTTTTTGGGCTTTTTCAAACAACTCGTTTAAATTACTCATGGATAATTCTCATAAACTCTTAAAAAATTTATTTTGACATGTATAATACAAATCGTCAATCATAAAAAAAAATAAGGGTAATCATTATGGCATATTTTGTAACTGGAGCGACTGGATTTATAGGTTCTCATCTTTTACCAAAATTATTTGAGCGAAAAGGCAAAATATATGTCTTAGTCAGATCTGGATCAAAGAAAAAATTAAAGGAATTACTGGAAAAAATTGATGCACCTAAAAACAGGGTTGTTGCGATTACTGGTGATCTCACAAAAGATAATTTGGGTGTCAGCAAAAAAAATAGGGAGGAACTAAAAGGCAAAATTAGTCATATGTTTCATTTGGCTGCCATATATGATCTGAAAGCCAGCTTTGAAGACCAGGAATCTGCCAACGTTGGAGGTACCAGAAACGCCGTTGGTTTTGCGCAAGATGTTCAGGTTAAATGTTTTCATCACACTTCATCAATTGCCGCAGCTGGATTATATAATGGTGTATTCAGAGAAGATATGTTTGATGAAGCAGAAGGCTTGGATAATCCTTATTTTAAAACCAAACATGAGTCTGAGGGAGTGGTTCGCCGTGAATGCAAAGTTCCTTTTCAGATTTATCGCCCTGCAATGGTATTGGGTCATTCAGAAACAGGCGAAATTGACAAAATTGATGGCCCATACTATTTCTTCAAATTGATTCAGAAAATGCGCAAAATGATGCCAAGCTGGATGCCTACACTGGGTCTGGAAGGCGGACGTTTAAATATGGTTCCTGTTGATTATGTTGTTGATGCCATGGATCATATCGCACATACCAAAGGTCAACATGGTAAGTGCTTTCATCTAACAGATCCGAGGCCAAGAAAAATTGGTGAGGTGTTAAATATCTTCTCACATGCGGCTCATGCTCCACAGATGACTATGCGTGTAGATGCTAGAATATTCAATTTTATCCCCAATGCAGTTAAGCAGGGTTTGATGATGCTATCTCCAATTAAGCGAATCAGGTCACAACTGATGTCGGAATTAGGTATACCTCCTGGGGTTTTAAGTTTCATCAATTATCCCACCCGATTTGATAACAGAGAAACAGCAAAACTATTGAAAGGCACAAATATTACTGTGCCGGATTTAAGGAAATATGCATGGAAACTGTGGGACTATTGGGAAAGAAACCTTGACCCTGATCTATTTATTGATAGAAGCTTAAAGGGGCGTGTTGCAGGTAAAAAAGTGTTGGTAACAGGTGCTTCTTCTGGTATTGGTCAGGCAACAGCCATTATGCTGGGCAGAGCTGGAGCGCATGTGGTTTTGGTTGCCCGTGGCATGGAAAAACTACTTGAAACAGAGGCAGTCATTAAGAAAGAAGGTGGCAAAACTTCGGTTTATACTTGCGATTTATCTGACATGAGTTCGGCAGATGAGCTTATTCAAAAGGTCACTGATGACTTGGGTACAATTGATATATTGGTTAATAATGCTGGTCGTTCAATTCGTAGGTCAATTGCTTTGAGTTATGACAGGTTTCATGATTTTGAACGCACCATGCAATTAAATTATTTTGGCTGTTTACGTTTAATAATGGGTTTTTTACCAGGTATGACAGAAAAGAAATACGGGCAAGTCATTAATATTTCATCAATTGGTGTTTTAACAAATGCACCGCGATTTTCAGCATATGTCTCATCAAAAGCAGCGTTGGATGCTTTTTCTCGTTGTGCAGCAGCAGAATTTAATGACACCAATATTGCCTTTACCACAATCAACATGCCATTGGTAAGAACGCCAATGATAGCGCCAACAAAAATGTATGATAATGTGCCAACTATTTCACCAGAAGAAGCAGCAGCTATGGTCAAAGATGCTATCATCAGAAGACCGCAACGCATTGCTACACGTCTGGGAATTTTTATGCAGGTGACCCACGCACTGGCACCAAAATCAATGGAAGTCATCATGAACACGGCTTTTAATATGTTCCCAGATTCCGCAGCATCGCAAGGCAAAAAACCCAGTGGTAGAACAACATCACCAGAACAAGTTGCTTTTGCCAGTTTAATGCGCGGCGTACATTGGTAGAAAGTTTACTTAAAAGTTAAAAAATCATGAAGTGTGGTGGTTTAGTTCATCACACTGTTGTCATAATTTGTGGTATCTCTATTGAGTGATTTAATAGAAAAAAAGAGCCAATGTGAGCTACATTTCCACTAATTTTAGTTATGAATATACCTCATCTGTACAGCATATTTTAAAAGTAGCTGTAAGTTGTTGATTTATAACAACGTGTAAATACTTCCATGTAAACTCCCAATAATATCCATGTTATTGCAGGCTTATAAATCAACAACTTACAGCTACTTAGGTTGTTTTACCGAATAATTACAATTTTTGTTAAATTACAGAACTATTTAACACTTTACAAACAATAGTTATTATAATATCTCACTGTTATAATTTTGGAGCACGGTTTAATGCTTGAAATAGTTAGTTCTGGTGGTTTAGTCATGATATTTATCTTGGTATTGATGACACTTGCAATGATGATTGTAGGAGAAAGATTCTGGTCTTTACGAAATAAGGATGTTATTCCCTCTGATTTAAAAGATCAGGTCATAAAGTGGTCTAAGTCAAAACATTTAGATGCAAGTCATATTGCCAAGTTGGAAGAAAATTCGCCACTGGGTTATGTGATGAGCTCAGCATTAAAAAATCGCGAACTACCTCGTGAGGCCATTGTAGAGACAGTGGAAGATGCTGGCAGGCATGCGATCCATAAAATGGAAAAGCCACTAAATTGGCTGTCAGTTATTGCAGAAGTTTCACCATTACTTGGCTTGCTTGGTACTGTTATTGGTATGATCAAGGTATTTGCAGCCATTAATGCTAATGGCGTAGGGGATGCAGCTCATTTGGCGTCGGGTATTTCTCAGGCCTTGATTACAACGGCTGCTGGTTTGGTAGTTGCTATTCCTGCTATGTTGTTTCACCGTCATTTTAAGACAAAAATCATTGATCAAAGCATTATCATTGAAAAACAGGTTATGGATTTAATTGATTCTATCAGTCAGACAAAGAAATAATCATGAAATTTACTGATGAGAATAAACTGGGCCCTAAGCTAAATATGACATCGTTGATTGATGTGGTGTTTTTGCTGTTGATATTTTTTATGGTGACTACAACTTTCGAGAAACAAGCCAAATTAAAAATAGAACTACCAGAGGCCACGGAAAAAATTCAAACCAATGCCAAAGAGCAGATTGTAATTTCTATCAGCCAAAAGGGCGGAATCTATTTAAATAATAATGAATTACTAAATTCTCAATATGACAGCATTGCCAATGGACTGAAAGTCATGTTAGGGGATGGTGAAAAACCGCCTGTCATTATTCGTGCTGATGCAAATGCCGCACACAAACATGTGGTTACAGTCATGGACGTACTGGCAGATCTCGGCATTAAAAGCGTTTCTATAGCAACCACTCCAAGTGAATAGCCATGTCAGCAGAGCAGCAAAAAACCTCGTTTAGCCGTGTCTGGCAATATGCTAAACCATATAAGTTGGTGATGTCGGTTGCTGTTTTTGGCGTTTTGTTAGATGCGACCGTGCAAGGCTCGTTTATGCTGTTGTTTGAATACATGATAGACGGTGCATTTGCCAACCATGATAGAACAATTATAAAAATTCTTCCCTGGGCAATAGTCATCATGTTTGTTATTCGGGGTATAGGTAATTACCTGGGCACCTACGGCCTAAATTGGGTAGGCTGAAAAATCATTGCAGATTTAAGGCAACTGGTTTTTGCAAAATATTTAAAACTACCGACTTCTTTTTTTGACAAAGAGTCATCAGCGGGTTTAATTTCACGCATGACATTCGATATCGAAATGATGGCAATGGGCGTTTCCACCACAGTTATTGTTATTGTCAGAGATGTATTGACAATAGTTGTCCTCATTGCAGTTATGTTATACCAGAGTGTGTCCTTAACGATAGTGGTTTTTATTCTGGTTCCTGTGGTTGGTCTGATTATTTCATATGTTAATAAGCGTTTTAGAAAAATCAGTCATAAAATCCAAAACTCAATGAGCGGAGTTAGTGAAGTTGTTGAAGAAGTGGTCAAAGGTCAAAAAGTAGTCAGGGTCTTTTCTGGACAGGAAGATGAAGCACAACGGTTTTACAAAGTCAACAATCAAAACCGCCACCTCAATATGAAAGTGATATCAATCCGTGCGCTGTCATCTACAACAGTACAGATTATGACCGCTTGTGCACTGGCAATTATTATTTATTTTGCCACTGTGCCTGATGCGATAGGTGCATGGACGGGTGGAAAATTCATGTCATTTATTGGTGCCATGATGGCCATGTTACCGCCCTTAAAACGTTTGGCAGATTCCAGTGCTACTATTCAAAAAACTCTGGCAGCTGCAGACAGCGTCTTTTATATTCTGGATCAGGATTCCGAAATTGATACGGGTAAAAAACAGTTGCAAGCCAAAGAAGTGTCGTTAAAATTTGCAGACCTGTCATTTTCTTATGAGGATGGTACTCAGGCACTGAGCCATTGAAATTTAACCATTAAAGCCGGGCAAACGGTTGCATTTGTTGGTCAGTCTGGTGGTGGTAAGAGCACCCTGGTTAATTTAGTGCCCAGATTTTATACCTATAGTAGTGGTCAACTTTTGATAAATGAGCATGATATCAATGATTATAGCTTGGATAGTATTCGTGAACATATAGCTTTTGTCGATCAAAATGTGGTGTTGTTTAATGACACTGTTGCCAATAATATTGCCTATGGAAGTAAAAAAGATGCCAAATTAACGGGCATTAAAAATGCGGCAAAACAGGCTAACGCGTTAGAATTTATTGAACAATTACCAGAAGGATTTGATACCATGTTAGGAGAAAATGGCACGCGCTTATCAGGAGGGCAACGACAAAGAATTGCCATTGCCAGAGCGATACTTAAAGATGCGCCATTATTGATATTGGATGAAGCGACTTCAGCATTAGACTCAGAGTCGGAAAAATTCATACAAGCAGCCTTAGAAAAGGTCATGGTTGGGCGCACAACCTTAGTAATAGCCCAT
>JAESTH010000154.1 GCA_016763695.1 Alcanivoracaceae bacterium | reverse complement strand
TTTTCTATTTTCGGACAGCCTCCTAGCCTGAAAATTTCCAGATAAGTTCATGTATTGATATATGTCAATCCATTCGTTTATTAACTCATTTACAATCAAAGGTTAAATTTAGGTCAATGGTATCAAAATGCACATTCATAAACACGTCTTTTTCTTCCTGCTCATTATTTTTATTACTTCTACAACTGTACAGGCACAACAGATTTCAGGTACCATTATTGATAGTAGTACTAATAATCCCATAGCTGGTGCTTTAGTCACTCTGCATGGTGGCTCAGTACAGGTATTCACAGCGACTGATGGTAGTTATTCTATGGATGTCTCAGGTATTGATCTGCTAATTATTGGGGCAGCAAAAGGTTATTTTTATCAATCTGCAACCTCAAGCTCACCTGCATCAGGGATAGTTATAGCACTGGATCCCGTTCCCCTCACCGATAATAGTGCTTATGAAATCCGACCACCAACAGAATGTGGTGGTTGTCATCCCAAACAGTATGATAACTGGATAAATTCACCAATGGCAAAGGCTGGATTTAATACCTGGGTTAATGATATTTACAATGGTGATGGTACGCCAGGTGGTGCTGGTGGGTTTGTTTATACCCGTGATTCTGTATTTGCGCATTCAAACCCAAACTCTGAGTGTGCTTCTTGTCACCAGCCACAAAGTTGGATTGATAGTCCTTTTAGCGCACTTGATTCAAATGTCAATACGCCCACACCATCTGTTCAACATGGTGTATCCTGTGATATTTGTCACAAAGTAGCAGATGTAGATGTAACAAAAATTAATTCACCAGGTATTTTCCCTGGTGCCGTTAGCTATAATCGTCCAAACTCAGGAACCCAGGTTCAATACGGGGTTCTTGGTGATGTTACCTATAATATTCCGTCTCTGATGAGGGCTTCATACCAACCACAAATGCGTGCTGAATTATGCGCTGCCTGCCATCAGGATGCTGCTGACCCCAATGAAGATCACAGTTATTCAGGCGTTATTTCTGAGCCCACATATTTAGAGTGGCTGGCATCAGATTATGCCAATCCGGCATCTGCTAGCTTTGCAGATTGCGTTGATTGTCATATGGGTGCTTCTCCTGACAACCGGGTTTGTGGAGTCATCGTTACACCACCCAGACCCGTAGAGTCGGTTCGAAACCATATGATTGAAGGCAGTACACCAGCCTATCTGGAAAATGCGGTTGACCTAGACTTACAGGTCAGCTCTACTCATTCTCAAATTAATGTACAAGTGTCCATCCATAATAATCAAACAGGACATCATGTGCCGACTGGCGTCACTGTCAGAAATATGATATTACTGGTTGAAGCATGGCAAGAGGGTAACGATCCCTTAACTGACTCATTGTTACATACGGGTACTCAATCCATTCATGAACTTGGTGGTATTGGTGATCCTGCTCAAGGATACTATGCTGGTTTAGCAGGGAAATTTTATGCAAAAGTCAACCATGATATCAATGGCAATGGACCTACTTTTTTTACCGATGCCACAGGTATTCAGTTTGACAATAGAATCCCTGCAAATCAGTCAGATACCACCAATTATACTTTCCAGTTACCCGATCATCAGGCTGATATAAAAGTCAGAGCCAGATTAATATACCGCAAAGCTTTCCGGTTTCTTGTTGATGCAAAAAACTGGACTGAAGACGGTCATGGTCAGCCTTTGGCAGATGTTGCTGCTCCACATTTCGGACATCTTATGGAATCAGCAGAAACAACCATCAATGCAGGAACTAATGTTATTCCATTTCTTAGCTTCAAAAGCTTAATTATGCTATTTGCCTTGCTGTTAGGATTTGGACTTGTTAGTTTATTGAAGTTAAGAAGTTAAGAGTTCAATGATTTACCTGTCTTCCTTTTGATGCCATATTGTTAATACAACCAATATATTTTTTGTGTAAGAATACCTGATATGATAATCAAGAATAAATACATCTCTTGTGATCTTAGGGTTTGTCGCATTTTTTACTTCTTTGCCAATCTCAGGATATAACAGCAAACGTCTAATTCCTTTAGCTAACTTCTTTGCCATCCTGTTAGCAGCAATAGGACTTTTGATTGAAATAAACTTCTTAAGCCGATTAAAATCTTCAGTTGCTGATTCGGAAATCTCAAGCCTCACTCTTTAACTTTGGGCATTTCAAGTTCATTTTCTGTACCCCAGCTTTCAATCCATGTTAAGACTTCTTCGCCATCTATTACTCTACCATTTTTAATATCTTCTAATGCTTCTAAAGTATCAAGCCATTTTTGAGACTCAACTTTATCTTTTGTAATATACTCTGCCAAAGCTTCATTTATTATCCAGCTTTTACTTCTTTTATTTTTCTCAGCTAATTCTTTAAGAGAATTATTGAGTTCTTCTTTTATTCTTACACTGGTTATACTCATAAATCAATCCTCATGTAATAAGTTGTATTACATTGTAATCCAATGATTTATTTTAGTAAAGTTTTATTTATATTGACATGTTTATTTATTTTGGTAATATATTGCGCAATATATTACTAAACAAATATTATAACTGTTTAGGATGCCTCAATCTTAGTAGCTAATTTGTTACAAAATAACAACTTGAAAAAATGCATAATAAACAAAACGAACAAAATAAATTATCCCATTCATTCATCGGCAAGCAAGCCGATGATTTAAGCAATTTAATTCGTGAACAGCTTCAGCCTATTTATGAATCTTTAGGGATTGTAGTTCCGGTTAAATCCTGTTCTATTATCCATTATTTGTTTAAATTTGATGGTATTTCAGTCACTGATTTAGCAAAGAAGTTAAATCAGTCGCACCAACTGGTTAAACAAAAGCTACCCAAATTACAAAATTTAGGACTAATCAATCAACAACCAGACAACAATGATAAAAGAAGAACCACTTATCATTTAACTGAAAGTGGTCAACAACAAGCACGTTTATTAGAAGAAAATTCATTACATGCTGTTTATGAACACCTTTCTGATGAAATTAATGCCAATTTATATCAGGTTTTAAATGATGCAATCAATGGTTTAAAGCAAAAAGACCTGCTAACAAGATTTCAAGAGAACAACTTATGAACACAAGAATAGATAAATCACGAAACATAAAAGCCCCCACAGGCACAACTTTGAGCTGTAAATCCTGGTTAACAGAAGCACCACTACGTATGTTGATGAATAATTTGGATGCACAAGTAGCAGAACGACCAGAAGAACTGGTGGTATATGGTGGTATTGGTCGTGCCGCCAGAAATTGGGAGTGTTATGACCAAATTGTAGAAAGCTTAAAACAACTGGAAGCCGATGAAACCCTTTTGGTTCAATCAGGTAAACCCGTTGGTGTTTTTAAAACGCATAAAGACGCACCCAGAGTGTTGATTGCCAATTCAAACCTGGTGCCTCATTGGGCCAATTGGGAACACTTTAATGAACTGGATAAAAAAGGTCTGATGATGTATGGACAAATGACTGCTGGATCCTGGATTTATATCGGCTCACAAGGCATAGTACAAGGTACTTATGAGACTTTTGTAGAAGCTGGCAGACAGCATTTTGCAGGAAATACCAAAGGCAAGTGGATTTTAACAGGGGGCCTAGGCGGTATGGGTGGTGCCCAACCTTTGGCGGCAGCCATGGCTGGCTACTGTATGATTGCGGTGGAATGTGATGAAACACGCATAGATTTCAGGATCAAAACTGGTTATGTTGACAAAAAAGCCTACTCAATTGATGAAGCCATGAGCATGCTGAATCAAGCCCTAAAAAAAGGTGATGCCGTATCCATTGGGCTATTGGGTAACGCAGCCGATGTATTTCCTGAAATGTATGCTGCTGGTATCAGACCAGATCTAGTCACTGATCAAACTTCAGCTCACGACCCTATCAATGGCTATTTACCACAAAACTGGACCATTAAACAATGGCGAACACAAGCACAGGAAAATCCAGCATTAGTTGCCAAAGAAGCTCGTAAGTCAATGCGTGTACAAGTGCAGGCCATGCTCGATTTCCACAGTGAAGGTATACCAACGGTAGATTATGGCAACAACATTCGTCAAGAAGCTTACAATGAAGGACTAAAAAATGCCTTTGACTTCCCTGGTTTTGTCCCAGCATATGTCCGCCCATTATTCTGCCGTGGTGTTGGCCCTTTCCGTTGGGTAGCATTATCTGGCGATCCCGAGGACATTTACAAAACGGATGCCAAAGTAAAAGAAATTATCGCTGATGATCCACATTTACACAACTGGTTGGATATGGCCAGGGAGCGCATTCAGTTTCAGGGATTACCTGCCAGAATTTGTTGGGTAGGACTTGGATTACGCCATAAACTGGGTCTGGCCTTTAATGAAATGGTCAGAAATGGTGAGTTATCAGCACCTGTGGTTATCGGTAGAGATCATTTAGACTCAGGCTCTGTTGCCAGCCCAAACAGAGAAACTGAAAGCATGAAAGATGGCTCAGATGCTGTTTCAGACTGGCCGTTACTCAATGCCATGCTCAATGTTGCCAGTGGCGCAACCTGGGTATCATTGCACCACGGTGGTGGGGTCGGTATGGGCTACTCACAACATTCAGGTATAGTCATCTGTTGTGATGGTAGCAAAGAAGCGGATGCTCGTATCAAGCGAGTATTATGGAACGATCCAGCTACAGGCGTGATGCGTCATGCGGATGCGGGTTATGAAATTGCCATGAAATGTGCGAAAGAAAACGAACTTAATTTGCCAATGGCAAATATCTAATTATAAATGATGAATGATAAATTGATGATCAAAAGATTGTTCATTCGCAGTTACAAATAGGACATACTTAAATGATGAAAAATATAAAACTAGATACTAACGGCTTAACACTTTCTCAATTGCGTTATATTTGGCAGCAGCCAATTCACTTTTCAATCAGTGACGAAATGATGATTGGCATTAAGGCTGCACGTAAAACCGTTGCTGATATCGCGGATTCAAATGAAACTGTTTATGGTGTAAATACAGGCTTTGGCTTGCTTGCCAGTAAAAAAATCGCACGGGAAGATTTAGATAAATTGCAACGTAACTTGGTTATTTCTCATGCTACGGGTGTCGGCAATCCTATTGATTTAAACACCACACGTTTAATCATGACCTTAAAAGCTGTCAGCTTGTCACAAGGTTTTTCAGGTATTCATCCAAATACAATTAAACTATTGATTGATATGATTAATCATGAAATCTATCCTATTATTCCTGAAAAAGGCTCTGTTGGCGCATCAGGTGATTTGGCTCCGTTGGCACACATGAGCTTAGTGATGATAGGCTTAGGCAAAGCGGTTTATAAGGGAGCTGTGATTGAAGCACAAGACGCCCTACAACAGGCGGGTCTAAATCCAATAAAACTTGGTCCCAAAGAGGGGTTAGCACTACTCAATGGCACCCAAGTATCTACCGCATTGGCTTTAAAAGGATTATTCTTAACTGAGAACTGTTTAACTGCAGCAGTTTTATCAGGTGCATTATCGGTGGATGCTGCTAAAGGTTCATTAAGTCCATTTGATGACCGCATTCATCAGGCCCGAGGGCAACTTGGGCAAATTAAATTGGCTAAAATCTATTGTGATTTATTACGCGACTCTGAGATAGTTAACTCGCATGAGGATTGTGATCGCGTTCAGGATCCTTACTCCTTACGCTGTCAACCACAGGTTATGGGAGCTATTCTGGATTCGGTTGAATACACTGCCAGTAAATTATTAATTGAAGCCAATGCTGCCACTGATAACCCTTTGATATTTTCAGCAGAAGGTGATGTGCTTTCTGGTGGTAATTTTCATGCCGAACCAGTGGGTTTAGTTGCTGATTTTATTGCCATCGGTTTAGCAGATATGGCCAACATGTCTGAGCGTCGCATTGCCATGTTGATCGATCCACATATGTCCAGATTACCTGCATTTCTGGTGCCGGATCCTGGTGTTAATTCAGGCTTTATGATTGTACATGTTACCGCTGCAGCTCTGGCATCCGAAAACAAAACACTGGTTCATCCTGCCACCTGTGACACCATCCCGACTTCCGCCAATCAGGAAGATCATGTTTCTATGGCAACGTTTGCCGCCAGAAAACTGACAGATATCGCCGAAAATACCGCAACAATTATTGGTATAGAGATCATGGCTGCCTGTCAAAGTATTGACTTTCATAAAGATTTAAAAACCTCGCCAAGTTTATATAAAGTTTATCAACAGGTGCGTGAGCAAGTGCCTTTTTTAGACAAAGACCGATTAATGACTGATGACTTACATAACTTGAGAAACATGGTATTAAAGGGTGAGTTAAACAAACATTTACCAAAACTATGTCCTAGTTTATAACTTCTATTATTATGCAGTACAGAAGGGGATTGATATTTTTTCAACTATTCAATACCCTCTTGTACTTCATAGTGTTAAAATCAGCGGTCGAATTAAATACACCTCTTAGAGAACCAACTCTCAATGTTAAAAATACCCATGGGGTTTAAAGGCCCAAAAGGACAAATACAGCAACTATTTTCACAGGAACTTGTTTATCAAGCCACTCATCTATTGCTGAATGGTGCACTGATTAAATGGCAACATAAACAGCAGATTGAAACTATTAATGCCATTATTGAAGATGATGATGGCTTACATCGTTTAAGTATAAGCTGGCCTCTAAGTCCTAATCCCAGTGAAGGTTTTGATGAACCTATTGGTAGCTGTGATTGCAAAAATAGCAAACCCTGTGTGCATTTAGCGGCACTGATGATCGAATCAAAAACCAGACTAGACCAATTGCCACCCTTTACCCAGCAATTACAAGCCAGCCAGAACATAGCTGAGACCTTTTCAAACTGGATGAGTAGACAGCAGCATGACCCTTATCCCAATATGGCAAGGCACAGGCTGGTTTATATTTTAGATTATGATACTCAGACACTACGCTTCAATATAGCCTTACATAAAGCCTATATATCAACAGAAGGCAGATACACTTTAAAATCTCAATTGAATTCCAGCTTGTTGGATACCGGTTCATTACCAAAATTCGTGAGCTTGGCAGATCAGGTTATTTTACATTTATTAACTCAAAATTTAATTGTCAGTCAACATCAATTTGAGTTGCAGGAAAATCGTGATATAGCTTTACTGACAGAAATATTACTAACAGGGCGCTGTTTCTGGAAAGCCATTTATCGTACACCATTAGAGTTTGAACAAAAAGTCAGTATTATTAATCCTGGCTCTAAAAAAGTGATCAATGATTTTTATTTATCCATCAATGAAAACAGTATTGCCACAAAAATTCAGGCTCATAGCAATCCTTTAAGTATCAATTTAAGAAATGATGAAATTATTCCTCATTTACACATCAGCAGTCACGAAATATGTGTAAATACGGCACAGAAACACTATATTGATATTGATGTGGCCAAAATCAGTTTTATGCATGCCAATAATGAATGGAGCTTTGCCGATTTATCAGCAGGTAAAATCATCCCTGATAGCCTCTTGCTCAATCAAATGGCAGGCTATTTACGACAGGTCGAAAATCTGAACTCTCTGTTTGCCCATTATGAGCAAACAGTCTTGCAATCATTTCATCTCAATGACAGATTTATTGAACATGACTTTAGTGCTTATGCACATTTATTACGTGGTCTACAGCTGGATGGATGGAAGATTACTATAGATAAAAGTTTCAGAATGAACCGCCGCAAAGCCAAAGACTGGTATGCTCAACTTAAACAGAATAACAGCAATGATAGCTGGTTCGACCTGGAACTCGGAGTCAAAATTGATGGTCAATCAGTTAATATTCTGCCCTATTTGGTCAAGGCCATTCGCTCTGGTAAATGGCAAAAAGATAGTAGCAATGATTTAACTATCAAACTTAATGATGGTACAAATATTGGTTTAGCTCATACCAGCATCAAACAAATTTTTTCAACCTTAACTGAGCTGTATGATGACAAATCATTAAATAATTCCGAGCAGTTAAATTTATCCAGTACACAATTAATACGGGTTAATCAACTACAACAATCCTTATTATCAACAAAAGAGAATAAAACGCAATTAAAGGTGCAAGGCGATAACTGGCTTAAAGAAAAAGCCAAACAATTAGCAGGAAATATCAGCCTAGATACCGTAAAACCTCCAGAAAATCTAAAAGCAACCATGAGGGATTATCAATTAACGGGCTTATCCTGGTTACAGTTTTTAACTCAACATGACTTAGGAGGGATACTGGCCGATGATATGGGATTGGGTAAAACCTTACAGGTGCTTGCACATATTTTAACCGAGAAAAACAATAACAGATTGAAAGCACCGTGCTTAATTGTGGTTCCGACCAGTTTATTAAGTAACTGGCAAACAGAAATCAGGAAGTTTGCACCCAGTTTAAGCTCAATATTACTGGTGGGTCCCAAGCGAGAAAAACTATATTTGCAAATTCACAGCTATGATATAGTCATCACCAGTTATGGCATTATGACACGTGATGTTAAACTATTGACAGCACAAAAACTTCAGCTGCTCATTTTAGATGAAGCACAAACCATCAAAAATGCCAAGACACGTGCCGCAAAAGTCGCATCATCAATACCAGCACAACACCGACTTTGTTTAAGCGGTACGCCCATTGAAAACCATTTGGGGGAACTGTGGTCATTGTTCAACTTTTTAATGCCTGGATTTTTAGGTTCACAAAAACAGTTTGAACACATCTATCAAACACCAATTGAACGCCTCAATGACCAGGATAGGCAAGCCGACTTAAGCAAACGTGTCTCACCATTTATGTTGCGCCGTACCAAATCAGAAGTCGCCAAAGAATTACCAGATAAAACTGAGATTGTACAAATCATAGAACTTAATGAAGCACAGGCCAATTTGTACGAAACCATCCGACTCACCATGAGTAATGAAATCAAACAGGCGTTCAAAAAATCTCAAGGCGCACAAAATAAAATCATCATCGGCAATGCCCTATTACGTTTACGTCAGGTCTGTTGTCACCCAGCACTATTAAAACTGGCATCACTAGATACAAGCCAAGAATCAGCTAAATTAAATTGGCTAAGTACAGTTGTACCCAATATGGTAGAAGAAGGTCGACGTATTTTGCTGTTCTCATCCTTCACATCGATGTTGGATATCATTCAACAACACCTTAATGATCTCAATATTGGATCCATTATGTTAACTGGTAAAACCCCTGCTAACAAACGTGGCGCCTTAATAGATAAATTCCAACAAGGTGAAATCCCTGTATTTCTTATCAGCCTCAAAGCAGGAGGGGCAGGAATCAACCTCACCACAGCCGATACAGTCATCCATTTTGACCCATGGTGGAATCCAGCTGCCGAAGCACAAGCCAGCGACCGTGCCCACCGAATTGGTCAGGATAAAAATGTCTTTGTTTATAAATTAATAACCAAAGGAACTGTGGAACAAAAAATCCAGAAATTGCAGAAGCATAAACACGCACTAGCTCAGGGTATTTTTGATAATCAGGGCAATATTAGCTCAGTCTTAAATGATAGCCAATGGCAGGACTTTTTAAAACCGATTGAATGAATGTGAATACCGAAATCAGTTACAAGTGGCTATGTAAACCAAACTGTGTAGTTAACTTTAGACCTTTTACATTATTATCAACCCTGCGGCATAATATCGTAATTACAATTTACTATAATAGGCGGTCATCTTATTTTTTTATTTGCAAGCTAAACATTACTGTTTATAATAGCCTGACTTAATCATTATTAATCACGTGAAATACCTACTTTTCATTTTTATAATAGCTATGTTATTGACGGGCTGTTATAAACCTCACAAACCTGATCTGGAACGATTATACCAATTGAGCGATTATTCAAATGATACGACAACACCGTTGATCCTTATTCATGGCATTCTGGGCAGCAAATTAAAACGCAAAAGTACCAACAAGGAAATCTGGCCAGACAATGTTCGTAAACTGGTTTTTTCCAGATACAAAAACTTGGCTTTTGAGATCAATCCTGAAACTATAGAACCCTACCAGTCAGATTATGAAGCTTTTGAAATCCTTGATAGCATAACAGGATTCAGTGTATATCAAGAAATTATTGATACCTTGGTTGATTATGGTAACTATCAATTAACTGACATAAACGAACCATTTAAGCCAGGTAGAAAATTATATGTGTTTAATTATGACTGGAGACAGGACAACGTCATCACGGTAAAACAACTGGATGATTTTATTAATACCATTCAGGCTAAATACTCGGATAATATCAACACTAAGCAAAAAGTAGATATAGTTGCCCATTCAATGGGTGGACTTATCAGCAGATATTACATGCGTTATGGCACCAGTGATGTACTCAATGATAATGAATTTACAATTAATCTTGATGGCGCCAAAAATATTCGTCGCGCAGTTTTCCTGGGCACTCCAAATCTGGGACTAGTACTTTCAGTTAATCGTTTTGTAAATGGTTATAGATTTGGCTTAAGAACCATCCCAATTGAAGTGATGATAACCATGCCTAGTATTTATCAACTGTTACCTCATAGTATTAGTAATTGGATTGTCGATCTTAAAGGTAATAAAATTGACATTGATGTATTTGATCAAGAAACCTGGCAAAAATACCAATGGGCAATTTATGACCCCAAAGTACAACAACGCATTATCGAAAATAGTAGCAGCAGGAAAGCTGGCTTGAAACAGGTCGAAACACTTAAAAAATTCTTCCATAAAAACCTTGAACGAGCCCGCCGCTTTTTATGGTCATTAACCATAAAGCTAGAAAATGATAACCACCAGTTTGTCATTTTGGGCGGTGATTGCGAAAAAACGCCTGCCAGGCTAGTAATGGAAAAAATCGATGATACCTATTTTGTCAGGACCAAACCTGCACAAGTCATTCAAAAGTATGATGGTATTGATTATGAAAAACTCATGCTAGAACCAGGTGATGGTCACGTCACCAAGTCATCATTATTAGCCAGAGTCAGTCTTGACCCCAGTCTACCTAGACATAAGTACTCTTACTTTCCAATAAAATACCCAATATTACTTTGTGAAAGTCATATATCACTGACCTCAAATATCACATTCCAAGATAATTTACTGGATATATTATTAAATAATGATGAATAGCATAAAAGAAAAATAGGATCTATTCAGCGTGTTTTGAACAGTAGCTGTAAGTCATTGATAGATTGAATTTTATTGTTATCTCTATCAACTTAACGATGATTATCGTGATATGCTTTTAATTGTGTGGCAAAATTAACAACATATCGCGGTTGTTCAACTGGCAAAAAATAGTCATACCTTTGCTTGTTGGGATGAAGTGGCTTAATTAATTGGCCAGAACCATCTAACGCAAATGTTCGGGGAACATATGTTCCATCTCGATTGTATTGCTCGTTTATCAGTGGTTCTTTATCCATATTTGCTCTGATCAATGTGATACCTTGCAAACTTTTAACCACGACTGGATTTTTAAATAATTTCGAATAAGCCTTACAAGTTGGGCACCAATCTGCATAAATAATAAAAAGCCCGACTCCGTTGTTGTTTTTTAACTCATCTATACCATCCTGGTAAGAAAACCACTTTAATTCAGCATCATTCCAGTTGATATGTTGATCTTCTTTAGCAATAACATTAAGTGCCATATAGACGCACACAAACATAAGGGTAAGTTTTATTTTAAACATATTTATCTACTTTACTAAAAAAAGGATACGATATTACCACCATAAAACTCAATGTCTAAAGTAAAATGATGATCGAAAGAGATTCGATGAAATAATGTCTGTTGTATTCATGTCTGTTTCCTTAGTTATTATAACAATTCTGAGAGACTTGTCGAGTTTAAGATTGTATAAAACTCATATATACCAATAGATCTAAACGGAAAATCATCTCAAATTATAATAAATTGCAAAAAGATTTAGTGCTGTTAAAAGCATCAAGATAGCTCGAGAATGTTTCAAAGATAAAGCAGAAAAAGCCATGGCTGCAACAAGCTGTAACGCTTTGCCAAAAACAACTCCAGGAATGATACCTAAAGTTAAAGCCAACCAACGTATCAGTAAATTAGCCTCAAAACTAATACCATCATCCTGCATAAAAACAACAGTTGTAACACTATCTAAAACGATGGTCACAAGTAAAACCAACCACAAAAACCAGTAGCGGCAAAATGACTTTTTGAGGTTATCTAAAAGAGCAATATCTTCATCAAGTATTTTCATCATTCAATACAAAAGATAAACCCAAATACTATGCCAAACGCGTACCATTAGCTACTTGAGAATCAGGCACAGCTAAAACCACAGCACCGTCATCATTATGAAAACCAGTAACCAGACATTCAGACATAATTGAGCCAATCTGTTTAGCAGGAAAATTGACCACAGCCATGACTTGCCTACCCAACAAGTTTTCTTTATTATAAAGATCAGTTATCTGTGCACTAGATTTTTTTACACCTATCTC
>JAESTH010000153.1 GCA_016763695.1 Alcanivoracaceae bacterium | reverse complement strand
GACCTGATACAGTGGTTCCGAATACCACATCCTTATCACCACTGTACTGATTTATTAAAAGCGCCCATGCAGACTGACATGCAACGTTTGGGGTGATTTGTTGTAGTTGACAAAACTGATTAAGCTGCTGCCAATCATCATCATCTATTGTAATTTTAACTTCGCTTGCGGGATTAGAACTTGCTTCAGAGTGAGGCAATCTCATGTTGTTTGGTGTTGAAAATCCGTCCAATTCTTTTTGCCAGTATTGTATGGCTGAAGATGACGACTTATTTTGTATCCATTTGGCGTATACCTGGTAATCGGAAACAGGCGAAAATTGGGCATCTCTATTTTCGACAAGGGCGGCATATTGCTCCAATACATCACGCAGAACGAGTGGCACAGACCATCCATCCAGTAGCGCATGATGATAGGTCCAAATGAACTGATAACAATCTTCCTCAGTACGAATACAATACATGCGCATCAGAGGAGGCTGGTTGCTGTCAAACCCACAATTGCTTTCAGCGTCAATCAGTGTAGTAAGGCGTCGATCGCATTCCGTTTGGTCTGCATTGACCCAATCTTCGTCATTCCAGTTCAAACTCACTTGATTCAGGATAACCTGGGCTGGGGTGTCTGTATCGATTCCCCAGAAAAAACTTCGTAATACCGGATGTCGAGTAAGAGTCAACTGCCATGCTTGGCGTAATTTATTGCTATCAAGATAGCCTTTTAGCCGATAAACCGATTGCACCAAATAGGCACCATCATCATTGTTAATGCTGTGAATTAACATGCCACGTTGTAAGGGTGTCACTGGGTAGATAGCCTCAATGCCTATCTCTTTGTTTTCAGCTCCAAGTTCTGTCCACAATGCCTGTATAGAATTTTTATCCAGAGGGCAATACTTAAAATCACTGGGAATTAAAGGTGTGAATTCTTTAATGGAAAAGGGGTTGTCCATCATTTGTGCTGATTTATAGGTTAACGCAGCTAACTCTTTAACACCTGAATCGTTTATCTGACTGTTGTGTATTTGCCAGATTAACTGCACTTCGTCTGCCGTTGTTATAAACCTTATTTTACCGCCAAAAGACTTGTCACTAATATTATTCCATAGATGTTCCATTGCATCGAGGGGATGACTGCTTATTTCCAAGTCTGCAATACATATCAGTAAAGCTTTACCCAAGTTAGGCGGCAATAACTTGTTACTGTGTTGATTTGCCAAATACCCCAAAGATCTGGCTACAGTATCTCGAAATTGATGTTTGAAGTTTTTGATGCCGGGGTATTGGCTATGGTTATTAAATTCAATTGGACATGGAAATATGGTTCTAAAATCACCAATCGCATGGCTGGCTTTGTCATTCCAGAAAGCATCACTTCGCGAAGATCTGAGCACATAGCTCGGAACCATCTCTAGCGACCAAAACTCAGAGAGCGCAAATGTGGCGAGATATACTAAAATTTCTTCTTCAGAAGCATAATTGAGGTGACTTAGTTTTTTAAGGTGCTTTCTTTTAAAAGACACCGTTGCTTGTGAGACGTTGTCGTTTAATGTGTCTGTACTAAATTTGCCTGTACTAAAGAGGTCAAAACTTTGTTGTTTTTCCCAAAATTCAATATCGGAATCAAAGTATTCGCTTTTGACAGTTTTGCGAAACTTTTTTTGCTCTAGGGAATCATCAGCATAAAACATTTTTGAATCGTATTTGTCTCCAATATCCGAGATGATCTGTTGCTGTATCAGCGTTCGGCTATATTCATCGATGTGGCAACCAAAAACCAATAGCAACAATAGAGAATGAGATGCTTCAGCTACCCGAATGTTTATCAAGTGGGTGCCAGATTGTTCCTTCAGTTCCCCTTTAAGCAACTCAAGTTGATGCTGTAGTTGCTGTTCATTTAAGGGTGCTGATGAACTGACTTCCCTATAACTTGTGATATCCGACCATGGGTTTACACGCTGAACTACCTTATTAGCAACACACACAAATTCAGAACGCAAACATTGGTTATGTTGAATAATGGTTTGCAAGCTCTCCCTTACTTTAGATTCTGTCAAGAGTTGGGGGGATTTAATGCAAAGAAGCTGGGGATTTGACAGCTCCAAAAGCCGTTGCTTAGATAACCAATCCTGCCCGATGGAAAGCGGCTGTTCACCAATCATTAAATTCTGTTTTTTCTGGGTCTCTTGAGAACTTTGTAAAAGTGCCGCTAACTGAAAAATAGTGGGTGACTCAAATAGTTGTTGTATTTGCAAAGATAGGTCATCTTGTTTCGCTAATGAGACAATCTTTATAGCGTGTATTGAATCTCCGCCAAGCTCAAAAAAGTTACTATGAATAGAGCTTATTTGGTTGCCAAGTACCTCTTCCCAATAGCTTGCCAGTTGTTTCTGTAAAGTTGTGGTAGGAGGGGTCTTCTGGGTATCGGAGCTTTGAAGTTCTATCGGTTGTAATTGTGTGGTGGCTATTTTTCCATTTGTGGTCAGTGGTAATGTATCCATAAGCGCGAGTGCTGAAGGGATCATATAACCTGGTATGCGTTGTCGTAACTCATTCAAAATTTGCTGGGAAGTGATTTTCGACATCAAATCAACGGTTACATAGGCTACTAATATTGGATGACTGCCCAGTTGTTGAATGGTGGCATGAGCTTGCCTCACGCCATGGCACTGAGAAAGTTCGTTTTCTACTGCAGAAAGCTCGATACGATAGCCGCGAAATTTCACCTGATTATCATGGCGTCCATGAAACACAAGTTGATCGTCAAGATCCCAATGCACGCGATCACCAGTGTGATAAAGGCGATAAGTTTTGCCATTGAAAGTCTTATTAAAAAATGCTTCAGAATCTAAGTCTGGACGTTGAAAATAGCCAGGAGTCAATCCGGCACCGCCAATACACAGCTCTCCAATAACCCCTGGAGGTGCTAACCTTTGTTGGTCATCAAGCACCAAACATACGACATTCTGAATCGGAATACCAATAGGCATGAAGTCTGGAATGTTGTCATCTTCGGGTGCTTGCCAGACTGTTGCCACAATCGTAGCCTCAGTCGGGCCATAAGTATTGAACCATTGCACATGAGGCTGTTGTTCACGCCATTTTTGCAGCGTCTGAGGGCGAGCCGCTTCTCCGCCAACTATGATTTTTTTTAGGGTGGTTAGTTTGCTGATACTCAGCTGGGCGCCGACCCATGTGTGCCAATATGCGGTAGGCAGATCGAGTGTAGTGATCTTTTGCTCTGCAATCACATTTTCGAATGAACTAAGAGCAAGATCTTTCCTATCATATATCACCAGCGTTGCACCAGAGCACAAACTTCCCCATATTTCTTCCACTGAGATATCAAATCCCAGAGATGCAAATTGCAATATTCGGTCATCAGAACTGAACGAATAGCGAGTGATGGCATCATCTATGTGGTTAGCTATACTTTCATGTTTTATGCAAATGGCTTTCGGTTCACCCGTTGTTCCTGAGGTAAACATTAAGTATGCAATAGACTCAGGGTCCACATTTGTTTGTTTATTCTCAGTTATAGACTGCTCGGTAAGTGTATTTTCCTGCAATGACCAGTCAAATGTTTGATGCCATTTTGTTGTTCCGTCAGTTATGGCAAGGGCGACATTGGCCTTATGCATAAGGTCAAGAATGCGTTTTTTTGGCTGGTATGTTTCTATCGGTACATAGCTAGATTTCACTTTCATAATGGCTAACATGCTGATAATAAATCGGATACCAGAGGGCAGGCAAATTGCTATTCTTTGATCTTTCTTGATGCCTTGTTGTGTCAGCCAGTAAGCAAGTTGACTGGCACGTCGTTCAAGCTCTCGATAGCTTAATTGATTTTCATTCTCAACAATGGCTATCTTGT
>JAESTH010000152.1 GCA_016763695.1 Alcanivoracaceae bacterium | reverse complement strand
TTGGCAAAGATTAATAAAGCGGCTCCTCTGGATAAGGTCTGCTTATTGGGTTGTGGTATTACCACTGGTGTTGGTGCGGTGTTGAATACGGCAAAAGTTGAAGCTGGTGCCACTGTTGCGGTATTTGGGTTGGGTGGAATTGGTTTAGGCGTTATTCAGGGTGCGGTGCTGGCAAATGCCAGTAGAATTATTGGTGTGGATATTAACCCCGATAAGTTTGAATTTGCCAAACAGATGGGTGCGACAGAATTCGTTAATCCCAAAGATTACGATAGGCCTATCCAGGAAGTGTTGGTTGATCTTACCGATGGTGGTTTGGATTACACTTTTGAATGTGTAGGCAATGTCAATTTAATGCGTTCAGCATTAGAGTGCTGCCATAAAGGCTGGGGTGAATCTATTATTATAGGTGTTGCGGGTGCTGGGCAGGAAATTGCAATCAGACCTTTTCAACTGGTCACAGGTAGAGTATGGCGAGGTTCTGCCTTTGGTGGTGTAAAAGGCCGTTCACAATTACCAGCTTATGTGGATAATTACCTGGCAGGTAAGCTTAAGGTTGATGAGTTTGTCAGTCATACCATGGGTTTGGAAGACATAAACAGAGCCTTTGATTTAATGCATGCTGGTGATGGCATCCGCTCAGTCATTAAGTTTTAACTTAGGTAAAGAAACCATGCAATTAAAAAGTAAGTATAAACATTTTTCAGGAACAACTGAATATTATCAACATGACTCACAAGTCAATCATGCGCCCATGAATTTTGCGGTGTTTTTACCTGAACAAATAAAACGAAAGCAATTACCAGTATTATACTGGCTCTCAGGTTTAACCTGTACCGAAGAAAACTTCATGATTAAGGCCGGAGCACAAAGAGTGGCGGCAGAGTTGGGTATTGTTATTGTGACAATGGATACTAGTCCAAGAAATTTGGGTATTGAAGGCGAAGATGACAGTTATGATTTTGGTTCAGGTGCTGGTTTTTATGTCAATGCTACTGAACAAAAGTGGTCGCGGCATTACAATATGTATGATTATGTCACTAAAGAATTGCCAGAAATTATTGAAGCCCATTTCAATGTTAATAACAATAAAAGTATTTTTGGACACTCAATGGGAGGCCATGGAGCACTGATGATCGCACTCAAAAACCCTGGGTATTATCAGAGTGTCAGTGCATTCTCACCGATTGTGGCACCTTCACAATGTTTGTGGGGACAGAAAGCTCTGGGTGGATATTTGGGCGATGATAAAGCGTTATGGCAAGCATATGACAGTTGTGAACTGCTTAAGAATGCCGAAGAAAGACTGCCTATATTGATAGACCAGGGTACTGATGATGAGTTTTTACAGCAATATTTAATGCCAGAAAAATTACAGCAGGTCTGTGAACAGTACAATCACCCATTAAATCTGAGAATGCAAGAAGGTTATGACCACAGTTATTATTTTATAGCAACTTTTGTTGCTGATCACATACGTTATCATGCGGAGTATCTCAATGTCGAGACTTAGACCATTCCATCTTGCCATCATTGTTGATGATTTAAAGAAATCCAGAGCATTTTATGGTGATTTGCTGGGCTGTATAGAAGGCCGAAGTACGGATATTTGGGTGGATTTTAATTTTTTTGGTCACCAACTGGTATGTCATAAGGGTGATCAATCAGATGGTGAGGAACACAATAACCCAGTAGATGGTAAACATGTCCCCGTGCCACATTTTGGCATTGTTTTAAGCATGCCAAAATGGCGGCAATTAAGAGATAAATTGCTTGCTGCTGGGATCGGTTTTGTGATAGAACCTTATATTCGTTTTGAGGGGAAAGCTGGGGAACAGGCCACTATGTTTTTTTATGATCCCAGTGGCAACGCGCTTGAGTTCAAAGCTTTTAAAGATATAGATGCTGAATTGTTTAAGAAATAAGTAGCTGGCTGTCTGCGAATAGAAGTTGAGATGAAGGAAAATTGGTTTGAGGGCACATTTTCACGGATTTTTGTTAAAGAATTCATAATCATAGAAAACTGATAGGAAAGATGGAATTTAAAATTGAATAGTTTGTTAACTTGAGAAAGTTTAACTAAAGTTAGTAGTAGAGCCAGGATTTATTCTGGCTCTATGATTTAAGAAATCAATTGTTTAGTTTTGGTGTTCTGTAGAAGGAAGTTTTACCTGCTCGTCATTGCCTTTATTTCTGAACAACAAGTTCTTTATCCGTTTGAACCACCTGGTTCGTGCCGCCTTTATATCCAGACCGATACCATATAAAGCAGGGACCATTAATAAAGTAACAAAGAAAGCAACAAAGACACCAGATGCCAATGATACCACTATGGGCTGTAAAAAGGCCGCCTGAGTTGAACGCTCTAACATCATTGGTAATAAGCCTGCTATGGTTGTCACCGAGGTCAGTAAAATGGGCCTAAAACGCACCACACCAGCTTCAATAATGGCCTCTTTGGCTGGCATACCTTTTGCTCTGAGTCGATTGCAATAGTCCATCAGCACAAGATTGTCATTGACCACCACCCCCGCAGCAGCTGCGATGCCAAAATAACTGAATATGGCCATGGTTAAATTCATAAACATATGACCATAGATAGCACCAATAAAGGCATAAGGCATGGCAATCAAGATTAATATGGGTTGCGAATAACTCCTAAATGCTACAGCCAATAAAGTATACATGGCAAAGAAGGCCATAAAATATAAACCCATCACTTCTTTAATGAAGCGTTTTTGACCTTCGGCCTGTCCAACTGAACCTTTTGCAATGCCAGGGTATTTTTCTTCCCAAGCGGGGAAAAAGTTTTCATCCAAATCTTTCATGATATCATCGCTAACATCCTGTTTTAAATCAGCACTGACTCTGGATGCGCGGTTGCCATTCCAGCGTTGGATGCGTTTGATGCCTGGTGCATATTCCAGCTCTGCAACTGATAATAGTGGTATATCTTTGCCGGCAGCATTACGAACATGGAAATCTTTTAAACTTTCAATCGAGCGTCTTGATTCCAAAGGATACCTGACTTTGACCCTGACATCCTGACCATTTCTGGGTAAGCGCTGTACCTCTTCACCAAAATAAGCCTGTCTGACCTGACGATTGATATCAGCCAGTGTTAGCCCCAATTTTGTTGCACCTGGTTTCATGGTTATCCTGATTTCATCAGATACACCGATTAAATTATTACGTACATCATAGAGGTTCTCATAGGTTCGTAATTGTTCTTCCAGTTCCGCAGTTGCCAGACGAAGCACATCAAGATCAGGGTGTCTGATTGACAACTCAAAGCCTGGGTCATTGTTGTTTTGTGTGTACTGTACAGTTACTTCCCGTGCATCTGCTATTTCACCTATCAGTTCACGCAAGCGTAAGGATGCTTCTTTGGTTGTCATTTCACGGTTCTCTGGAGGGACTAGCTTAACAATGGCTAAAACACTGTCCCTGCGTGAGCGGGTATACCAATTTTCTATCAGTTGACCTTGTCCCTTGCTTTGCTCATTGACTTCATCTACTAACTGCTGTTCGGCAACTTGCAACTGTGACAATATCTCAAGGGCACGAGAGTAGGGTGCACCTTCTGGTAGTACAACATTAATAATGATTTCATCAGATTCAATTTCTGGCATAAAACTTTTTTTCACCCAGGCACTACCAAATAAGCCAAAGGCAATAACCAAAATACCAATGAAAATACTGGCGGTTAAATAGCGGTTTTTTAAACTCCAGTTGCCGATATTTCGGTAATGGTTGTGGGCAAAATTGATGATACTGTTGGCAATTTTCTTTTGAAAGACCGTGAACCTGTTTTTGTTATTGCGCGGTTTCATATTGGCAAGGTGAGCAGGTAAAATTAATAATGATTCTACCAGTGAAAATAATAAGGCCAAGATAACCACCCAGGTAATATGTCTGGTAAACTCACTGGTTGAACCACCTAAGAATAACCAGGGTAAAAAGGCCATAATGGTGGTAATAACCCCAAAGATAACAGGTTTAGACACCAGTTGTGCTCCAGAAATGGCTGCTTTAACTCCGCCACCAAGTCGAGTAGCCTCACTGTGTATACCTTCACCTACGACAATGGCATCATCTACCACAATCCCCAATACCAGTAAAAAGGCAAAGGTTGATAGCATATTTAATGAAACACCCACTGATGGTAATAAAACAAAGGCTCCTGCATAAGCAGTGGCAATACCAACAGCAACCCAAAAGGCAACTAATGGTCTGAGGGTGAGCATTAATATAAAAACAACTAAAAATAAACCCATGAGCGCAGAGCTACTGATAGTCGCCATACGACCATTGAAATCTTCTGCATTGTCTGTCCAAAGCGTCAGCTTTGCTCCCGTTGGTAGCGTGCTCTGGCGTTCATCTATCCATTTGCGAATAGACTGTGAGGCAGTAACAATATCCATAGTTTCTGTAGTCATTACCTGCAATAATATGGATGGTTCGCCGTTGAGTGTGGCCAATATTGGGTTATCTTCAAAGCCATCTATTACGGTCGCTACATCTCCAACTCTGATGATTCCACCATCTGCTGTTTGACGAATAATGATATCGGCAAATTCTGCCTGTGTATTGGCCTGGTTTCTTACTTTTAGCTGAAAATTGCCCATCTCCGTGCGTACAGATCCAGCTGACTGGTTTATTGAACTGTTACGGATGGCATCGGCAACATCGCTGAAGCTTAAATTATATCTTCTTAATGATTCTTTACCTACTTCGATAGAAACTTCTTCAGCCCGTGTACCAAATAGTTGTACGATACTAATAGCAGGTAATGACGCGGCTTCTCTGCGCAGCTGTTCGGCCAGGTATTTAAGATCCCGTTCACTTAACTCACCAGAAACAGCTATACGTATGTACTCGTTTCTATTCACCCATTGTTGTACAGTGGGTGGTTCTATATCACTGGGTAGTGAGGATATGGAATCTACTCTGATTTTTACATCATTCATAAACTGGGTGAAATCAGCATTTTGGTTGGCTAATATATAGACCTCACCCTGACCTTCACCCGAGGATGAACGTACCCATTCAATTTCATCTAAATCCCGCACCGATTCTTCTATTCGGGCTACTATTTGTTCTTCTACATCTTGAGGAGATGCTCCAGGCCATACCACTTTAATTTCAAGACCAGGGAAGCGAACCTGTGGGTTCATTTCTCTTTCCATGTTAGTGTAACCAATAAAGCCAGCCACAAACAATCCAATCATGATCAGATTGGCTGCAACTGAATTTTTTGCCCACCATGCTATAAGATTATTCATAATAATTTTTTAACCTTGAGATTGTTGTTGAGGTTGGTCGGATGATTGACCTATTGTTTGGCGCTCTAGTGCCTTAACTTTCATACCATCAACAACAGCTGGGACCGTTGATGTGACTACTTTTTCACCAGCCTCTACGCCATCGGAAACATACACGAAATCTTTGGAAGTAGAAAGGACGGTAACTTTACGAATTTCAAGCTTGCTCTCATCATTAATTACATAGACTTTATCGCTGTTGTGTAGTGCCAAACTGGGTAGTACTAAAGCATCTTGACTGTTGTTACTATCGATAGTTGCTGTTACATACATACCCACTGCAAGAGCTGTATTATTGTTTGCCTCAAGATTGTATGGGTAGATTATTTCTGCTACAGCATAAATTAAACGGGTTTGTTGATCTATGGCGGCATTTGTTCGTACAATTCTACCTTGCCAGTGATGCAGTTGATTACCTACATTAGCGGAAAGTGTAACGACAGGGGCATTGTGTTCATCTGCCATAAAGCCCATTGGTAAATTCAACTCGACCATTTGTGAATCAGTTAATGGTAACCTTACTTCGACAATATCAGTTGAAAATATATGTCCTAATATGGTGGCTGGTGTGATGTACTGTCCAATGCTAATATTCTCAATAAGGACTCTGCCTTTAAATGGTGCTTTAATTTCTGTACGTGCCAGATTTAAGTTGGCCGACTGTAAATCAGCTTCAGCAGCTCTTAACAGTGCTTTGGCTTCGGCAATTTGAGGCTTATTTAAGGCATAATCAGATGGCGTTCCTTTATTCTTCTTTCTTTTCCATTGTTCTTTTTTTATTTTTGAATTTGCCAATTGTTCCTGAACATTAACTTTAGCAGATGCTACTTGAGCCTGAGCTCTAATAACCGCTGTTTTATAATCTCTGTCATCAATCTTAATTAATACGGATTGAGATGAAAACTCGGCACCTTCTGCAAATTGATTGGAGATAGACATAATTTGACCAGATACCTGTGCGGTTAAATCGATCTCGGTTTGTGGTTTGATTTCTCCATGACTGGTTACGGAAAGTTTAACAGTTTCTGCCTCTACTTTATCAACATAAAGTGAAAGTAACCTTTGTTCTTTTGGTTTTTTTTCAGGGGTTGGTTTAGCTGCAACCAATGCCTGTACAATAAAAATGCTAGCAATTATAACCACAACTGGTACTAGGCGTTTAAATAATTTGCTCATGATAAATTCCTCAAAATGTATTTCTTGTTCTAAATTATATTAATAATTAAACGTATGTATTTATTTTTTGTTACACAGGGAAAATAATTATATTTATAAATATATGATATTTGTTCCCCTCCAACAAGCGTCGCTATAACGCTCTTATATTATTAGACCACAAACCGATGGTTGAAATCATGAGCCATAAGTCACGAATTTATTTTTACCAATATAAAAACATCAAGCTCATCCGCCCTGACAAATGTTAGAATGAGGTCAGAGAACCCTCTATATCAGAGAAAGATGTCAGAGATGAACCAATACAAAAGTATGAAAGAGAGATATAAAAGTGGATTTATTCGAAGGAACAATTGATCAGCCAAGAAATTTATTACACAGAGATGGGACTGTGCAATACTATGGGCCACAGTTATCATTTGCAGAAGCCAATCATTATTATGCTAGTCTGTTAGAGAAAGTTAAATGGCAAAATGATCAGGCAATCATTATGGGAAAACGGGTTTTTACCAAACGTAAGATTGCTTGGTATGGTGAAAAGCCATTTGCATACAGTTATTCACACACTACTAAAATCGCATTACCATGGATTGTGGAACTGTTGGAACTAAAAGCAATAGTAGAAGATAAAACGGGTCACACTTTCAACTCATGTCTGCTTAATTTATACCACAATGGTTCAGAAGGAATGGCCTGGCACAGTGATGCAGAAAAAGATTTAGAAAAGAATGGAGCCATTGCTTCACTCAGTTTTGGAGCGGAACGTAAATTTGCCTTCAAACACAAGCAAAGCAAAGAAACCGTTGCACTCATATTGCAACATGCTAGTTTGCTGGTTATGAAAGATGAAACTCAAAGCCACTGGTTACATCGACTACCACCAACGACCAAGATCAATAAGCCAAGAATTAATCTCACTTTTAGAACGATAAATACCAACTAGTCCGAATATTTTATAGCAGAGTGGAATTTAATTGAGATGAAAATTGTAAATGTAACATATATCTAACCATTTGAAAAATAAGTAAATAATAGCTATTTTGTATCGATTACATGAAATATTTGAGCGAAAACTATATTCACAATAATGCTCTCATGTATAATCTCTGCCTATTTAAATTAAATTAACAACATGCAAAATAAGATTGAATTAATCAACAAACTACCAAAAGCAGAATTACATTTACACATAGAAGGGACATTTGAGCCCGAATTAATGTTTGAAATTGCCAAACGTAATAATATCAAACTGGCACATGATTCTGTTGAGTCTTTAAAAGCGACTTATGAATTTGATAATTTACAGGAGTTTTTGGATATTTATTATCAAGGTGTTAATGTTTTGCAAACTGAGCAGGATTTTTACGATCTGACCTGGGCTTATTTGCAAAGAGCCAAAGCAGATAATGTAGTGCATACTGAGATTATGTATGATCCACAGTCTCATACAGAACGGGGCATTGATTTTTCAATAGCCATCAATGGTATTGCCCGTGCTTTAAAAGATGGTAAGGATCAATTGGGGATTAGTTCTTATTTGATTTTAAGTCTACTACGTCACTTAAGTGAACAAGAATGTATCGCAACATTAGAGCAGGCAGTTGATTATAGAGATAAGTTTATTGCGATAGGCCTGGATTCGTCAGAATTGGGTCACCCTCCTGAAAAATTCACAAAATTGTATGCCCGAGCAACTGAACTCGGATTGTTAAAAGTAGCTCATGCTGGTGAGGAAGGGCCCGCAGAGTATATTTGGTGCGCTATAGATGTGCTTGGTATTGACAGAATCGATCATGGTAATCGTTGTTTAGAAGATGATAAGTTGGTCGAATACATCAAGGAGAAAGGTTTAACTTTAACTGTCTGCCCGCTTTCAAATTTAAAATTACAAGTCGTTAAAGATTTGTGCGATCATCCCATTAAAAAAATGTTGGACATGGGTTTGAATGCAACAGTTAATTCTGATGATCCTGCTTATTTCGGCGGTTATGTTAATGAAAATTTTAAGGCGATTACTCAGTCCTTAAACCTGTCAGCAGAAGATGTTATACAATTGGTTAAAAACTCATTTACGGGTAGCTTTTTACCTGAAGATCAAGTGCTGGAACACTTACAAGAAATTGATCATATTGTTGAGGTATAGCCATAAATAAAAAAAACCTGCCTGAGGCTGATTCGTCGTTGGTAATATTTCTAATACATGGTTTATTGTCGTGATCATCAAATTGTGTATTGCTTATTTTAAAATGTATTGAGAGTAGGTCATATTGATATTTAATAATTAAAAAATCTAACCGTTCCATAAATTTAAATTTGTTGATGTAAGTTGTTGGTTTATAAGACTGTGAAAGCACGGATGCTTTGGGGAGTTTTCCTTGAGAACTATTTGCTGGTATTTAGCCTTTGACCTAAATAATCAACCATAAATACGATAACCATAGCTGTTACCATCATATTAATTGCCAGAGGCATCTGAGCATTTGGGTAGTTAACAGGTAAAATATTTTGAGTGATCTCTTGTGTGGCAATTTTCCAGGGCCAGACTTTAAGCAGTGAACCCAACATAAGACCACTCAAAAAGAATAAGGTGACTCGATAATACTTGTCCAAAACCCATTTGATAACTCGTGAAAACAACAACAAACCTATCACTGCACCTGTCACGAAAAGTAGCAAAGTCAGCCACTGTCTTTCGGCAACAGCAGTGATTAACTGCTGGTACATGCCCAGTAATAGTAGGATAAAGCTTCCTGATATTCCTGGTAATATCATGGCACAAACGGCAATCATACCCGCAATAAATATAGCTAACTGGTTATTAGGGAAGGGGATCGAAGTTAATGAGCTTATCCATAAGCCTAATATTACACCAGGGACCAACCAAAAATAATGTATGGTTTTTTTGTTGGGGATGTGTTGAATAATTAATATTGCAGAGGCTATGATCAAGCCAAAGAAAAATGACCAGGTGGCAATTGGATAATAGACAATAGCATGTTTGATTGAGTGAGCCAGTAAAGCAAAAGCAGAGGCTATGCCCAATAATAATGGCAGGATAAACTGACCATCAATTGCTTTCCAGAAAACCTTAAACTGACCACTTAACAAGAGTTTTATGGAGTTGAGATTAATACTTGAGATGGCATCAATTAGTCGTGGATATATACCCGTTAGTAAGGCAATCGTCCCTCCTGAAACACCAGGTACAACATCAGCAGCACCCATAACAACCCCTTTGGCTGCAATCAGTAGTGTTTTAATCATCAGAGGAAAGGCCTGCTAGTACACAGCGCAATATCCCATAGTTGTATTCGCCATCAAGCATATCAAATACGGGCTTGAGCTTGTTGTCTTCCAGGTACCCTACGATTTCTGCAACCTGAATGATCTCATCAATTTCGGATTGTGGTAAACCCACAACTTCAGTGATTGCCAATGACCCAAATTTAACAGCTTGAGCCAGATGAGAGTAAACCGTATTAAGATTGATGTCTCTTTCTGCAGCAATTTGATCAGGAGTGCTGCCCTGATCAAATAAATAGATAGTTTCCTTGCTGTTGTCACTTAAGCGCGCATCAACTTTTTGCTGGTTTGCAAATTTATTAATAACGGTACAGAACTGTTCACCATATTTTTCCGCTTTAAATTCTCCAACACCAGTTATATATTTAAATTGATTGTTGTCGGCAGGCCTGGTTTTTACCATTTGTAGCATTGATGAATCACTAAAAATAATGTAAGGTGGCACCCCTTGTTCTGTGGCTAGTTCAGTACGTAATTCTTTCAATGCCGTCCATAAAGGCTGGTCATAATTTTTTAATTCATAGTCTGCTTTTGACTGATCGCTGACAATCGATTTTGGTTCTAGTTTATTTTGTTTTTTGATGAAAAATTTTTCATCACCTTTAAGTAATTTTCGACATTTCTCTGTCAGGTTCAAGGCGTTGAACTGTTCTTCGTTTACATACAGATACTGGTGAGTAATCAGTTGTCTAAAGATTGTGCGCCAACAAGTTTTGGTTTCATTATCACCAATACCAAATATTTTTAACTTGTCATGACCATTTTTTCTGATGCGTTCATCATCTTTACCCGTTAATACATCAATAAGATACATCATGCCGTAACCCTGTTCTGTTCTATGTACTGCGGAAAGGGCTTTTTGTGCAGATTCAGTGACATCAATTTTATCTGGTGGATTTAAACAGTTGTCACAATTGCCGCAGGGCTCTTCCAGTTCTTCGCCAAAATAGCCTAAAATTGTTTGGCGGCGGCATGAACTTTGCTCACATAAATCTATTAAAGAATCTAGTTTATTATGTAACACCCGTTTATGTGCATCCTCAGCATTAGAGCTGGTGATAAATTGACGCAATAACACAACATCCTGATAACCATAAGCCATCCATGCATTTGCTGGTTGACCATCACGACCAGCCCTGCCAGTTTCCTGATAATAGGATTCAATATTTTTTGGCAGACTAAAATGGGCAACAAACCTGACATTTGGTTTATCAATTCCCATACCAAAAGCGATGGTAGCAACAATGATGATGTTATCTTCAACCAAAAATCTTTTTTGGTATTCCGCCCGTTTTGATGAACTCATGCCAGCGTGATATGGCAATGCCCTGCGACCCTGTTTATTGAGAAAATCAGCCGTTGCTTCTACTTTCTTGCGTGAAAGGCAATAAACGATTCCTGCATCATTGAGGTGTTTTTTCTTTATAAACTGATTGAGTTGCTGGTGACCACCTTCGCGTTCTATTATTTCATAATTGATATTCGGTCTGTCAAAGCTATTGACGTAAACTTTGGCGTCTTTGAGAATCAGCTGTTTAATGATTTCATTTTTAATTTTTTCATCGGCAGTTGCGGTTAAGGCAATTTTCGGTGTATTGGGGAATTTTTCAGTAAGAATTTTCAGTTCTTGATAGACTCTGCGAAAATCATGGCCCCATTCTGAAACACAGTGAGCTTCATCAATGGCAAATAAGGCAATCTCTAAAGTTTGCAACAGTTCTAAAGTATCTTCTTTTAATAGTCTTTCTGGCGATAGATATAATATATCAAGTTGGTTATTTTGAAGCCGGTTACGCACTTCATTGTTTTGTTTAACTGTTTGGCTTGAGTTGATAAATGCCGCTTTGATATCCAGCTGTTGCATAGCCTCCACCTGATCCTGCATTAATGCAATCAAGGGAGAAATAACAATGCCTGTACCTTCCAAAATAAGTGATGGTATCTGATAACAAATGGATTTGCCTCCGCCAGTTGGCATCAACACCAATACGTCGGATTTTTGCTTCAATACCGTATCAATTATACTTTCCTGGTGATGGCGGAATTCTGAATACCCAAATACATCTTTTAATATTTGTTTTGCTTTATCCATGAGTGCTATTTTAAAATAAAGTATGATTATAACATTATTTTTCTGTTGATGTGAAGAGATGATAATTTGTAACAAATATGAGGTATGTTCATAGCTATGGTCTGATTGGATGGAGATACACATTGAGTGGGTTTAATAGGAAAAAAGAGCCAATGTGGGCTACATTCCTACTAAATTTAGTTATGAATATACCTCATATGATCATGCCAATCTTTATTGATTTTCACAAATACGTTATGATACTAATAATAAAATGTCCCATGAGGAAAAACAAATGAACTTAGTAAAATCAATTTTTATATTTTTAGCCCCTGTTTGGTTGATAGTGGTTGTTTTGCAGGGTGTTTATGCTGTGCTCAATTCGGAGGATTTGTTTTATGCGGGTGGGCTGATACTTAGTGCTTTACCTCTGTTGCTTTTTTTGTCCTATATTTTGCTGTTTAAAAGACTGGCCAGAACTAGTGAATACCTGTTAAGTGTGTTAATTCCTTCACTGCTTGGTTATCTAATGACTTTAATGTTATTTATTAAGCATACTGATTACAATCAGATGCTTGGCATGATGTTTGCCTTATCGGCATTTTTAGTGACCTTCCTCTATATCTTCTGGTATTCTAATAATAATAGGGACATAACTGGTAAGATAAAAAACAATCTACAGTTGCCAACTTTTATGGTCAAAGACAGTGATGGTAACGAAATTCAGTCAACTAGTTTTGCCGGCAATAAAACTTTAATATTTTTTTATAGGGGTAATTGGTGCCCTTTATGCATGGCACAGATAGATGAGGTGGCTAATAATTACCGAAAATTTGCAGAAAATAATATTGATGTTGTTTTTATTGCTCCACAGTCGGCAAAAAACACCAAAAGTCTGGCAGAGAAGCATAATTTATCTTTTAAATTTTATCTTGATGAAGACAATCGGGCAGCAAAAAAATTAGATATCGTACATAAATTTGGATTACCCATGGGTTTTCAGGCATTGGGCTATGATTCTGATAGTGTTTATCCAACAATTATTGCAATAGATGAAAACGGTAATATTATCTACAGTGATCAAACTTCAAATTATCGAGTACGACCAGAACCTGAGGAATTATTTGCAATATTTTCGTGAGTTTTGATATTTGAGGTATATCCCTGATCCCGATATAGAAGCGTGTTTTCTATCTCGGGATTAGGGTATATTCATAACTATGGTCAGATGGGGCGCATATACCTCATTATACTGAATATTATTAGTCAGAATCCAACGTCACACGAAAGCCCAGGCTATTTAGCCTTTTATCCGCAGCCATGACGCCACGGCTGGCTGAGCGCAAGTCTAGGGGACTGTTGCCACCGCTGCCACCACGGACAACAAAATGATAACAGCCATTGGGTTCCCAAGCCTGTCCATCCGATGGTGCTCCCATGTAGTTTTGGTGCCAACAATCCTGAGTCCATTCCCAGACATTTCCATGCATATCTTACAGTCCATAAGCATTGCTGGGATAAATTTTTACCTGATTAATCTTGTTGTCAATGTCCACATTACAAGCAACACAACTGACGTTGTTATTGCCGATATTATCACCCCAGCTGTAGGCCGTTGTCGAGCCCGCTCTGGCGGCATATTCCCATTCTGCTTCAGTTGGTAATCGATAAGCTTTTCCTGATTTGTCTTTAAGCCATTTAATAAACTGTTGGGTGTCGTGCCAGTTGACGTGCATGACTGCTTGATTAGTCCTACCCAGTTGATCATCTTTGGGGTTGTGTGTACAGACCCCCTCGGTAAAGCATGCATCCCACTGGTGGAAGGTTATTTCTGTTTGGCTTAAAACAAACTCCTTGATATTAACGTTGTGCGGTGGTTTTTCATTATCTTTGCCTTTATTGCTGCCCATTATAAAGCTGCCAGCTGGTATGACAATCATAGATGGACAATCCACACAATCTTTAAATACTTCACCCGCCAGCCTTCCTGGCCATTTTTTTGCCGATTTCAGCTGAAATAATAATGTTTTGGTGGGTAAGCCATTTTGAGTTAGTCCTGCTGTTTTTTGATAGGCTATAATGCTATTTTTTGTCAGGTCATTAAGCTTGCCATCATCCTTTAGTTGTTTGAACTTGAGGCGTTTTAGTTCTGTTTGTATGTCTTTAATCAGTTGACTTTTTTCTTTGGCAATTTGTTTGAGTCTGATATCTTGTTCTTGCCTTTGCTCTTGTTTGATTTTCTCTTGAGCGATTGTTTCCAATAACTCCTTCTGTTCAATATCCTTAATGATGGCTGCTATTTGTGCAGCATAACGGCCCTTTGGGTGGCTGCTTAGATATTGTTGGTAGGCTATCTTACTATTGGTGGTTTTTGCTGCTTGCCATGCCTGATCATCAAGGCTTTGTAGTTTTGCTGTTAATTCTGTTATAAGGATAGCATCAACCGTACCTGTGATAACCAGCTTTCTTTGTTCTTCAAAAGATTTGATACTTGAGATTGTTCTGATGTCAAGCTTGCCATCTTCAGGAACCATATAGCCAATTTGATTAAGGATTTTTTGTGCCTGAACAGTTATATTCCTTTGTTGTTTATCTAATGCTTCCAGTGTTGTTTGTTCCTGATCTGGTTTATGGTCTGGTTTTTGCTCTGATTCCTGCTCTGATGTATGATTCAATTGCTGTTGCTTTAAATAATAATCATAGGCAAAAAAGACTAAAAAAGCCAGCGCAACAGTGATAACAATCATCAGCAATGCTTTGGACAAGCCAGTCACCGGTCCCTTACTTAACTTTATTTCATCGGTATTTAGTATCGTCAGTGTATTTTGTTGTGAATTGTTTCTGCCAGAGACAGTTGTATTTATATCGTATTGCTGATCAATATGGTTATGCTTATGTGCATAAATGGGTTTTGGAGTGTGGTGATTTTCTGTTTCTCTGGGCTGATTGTGATCTTTTCTGTTCCAGCACTCAGACCAGTCGGATAAATTTTGAGGTCTGTCATCTACCTGTAGTTTTAGTCCCAAATCAATGGACTCAAGAAAAGGGGTGGAATTAACTCTATTGCTTAATTGTTTTATGGTATCTTCATGCAACCTGTTCATTATGTCAGGTGGTTTTTTACCGGTTAAGCACAAATAAGCAACAGCCGCTAATGAGTAGATGTCGGACCAGGGGCCAATAGTACCTTTTGAGATGTACTGCTCAAGTGGTGCATATCCTGGGGTGATAATGGTGGTGAGTTTGCGACTCTTGTTACCTATTGCCTGCCTGGCTGCACCAAAATCAATTAACACCGGGGTGCCATCTCGGCGAAACATGATATTATCTGGTTTAATATCTCTATGTAAAATCCCGTGTTTATGAACCAATTGTAATCCTTGTACGATTGGGGCGATGATTTGTTTTAAGGTTTCTTCATCCATGTGTTTGTTTTTTGCAATGAGGTCAACCAGACAGCCGCCTTGACAGTACTCCATAACAATATAGGCTGTACCATTGGCCTTGAAAAATCTATAGATTCTCACAATGTTGGGATCTTCAAATTTTGCCAAAATTTTGGCTTCGTTTAAAAAGGCATTCAAACCCCAGTTATAGACAGTTTCTGATGAATCATTTTTGGCAATTATCTGAGAATCGCTGTCACGGATGGCATGTTCACTTGGCATGTATTCCTTGATGGCCACCTTCTTTTCCAAATGTGTATCGAAGGCCAGATAAGTTAGGCCAAAACCGCCTTCGCCAAGTAGCCTCTCAATGCGATACTCGCGAAGCATGTAGTTTGCCTGTAAAGCGTGTAAATCCATACTGTCTTTTATGTTTTTTTAATTGCTGACATGTATATGATACCACTTTATCATATGAATTCTTTAGTTTGAAGGGTATTTAGAGACAGCTTTTTTAAATGCCAAATGCTTTTGTTTTGCTAATGCTATTATCTGCATAAATTCTTCATCATCTCGCAGTGAGTCAAAAAAAACGTCTGTTTGCATAAACGGCAGATTAAAGTAACCATATTCAACAGCCTTGTTTAGTAAGTTGATGCTTGCTGTTTTTTCACCTAATGCAGCATAATAACTGGCCCAATAGTATAAGGCTTCGGCATCATTGACGTTTGACTGCTCTAATTGCTTAAGTGCCTCTAATCCTTGTTGTTTGTCACCAGTGATAATGGCGATATTGGCGATGGCAATAAACTTATAGAAATCACCAGCTTGCATGGCTATCAGGCGCTTGAGGTTTACAATGGCCTTGTCATTATTGCCCAATTTATGATGAACAAACCCCTGCCACATGAGTCCAAAAGGGATATCCTTAATCAAATCGAAGGTATCCAGCGCTTTTTGATAATTGCCCAAATTATAGTAATTAACCCCCAGAGTGCTGTATTTCATATTTTTTGGATCAATACTCAGAGCCTTTTCTATCATTACGATAGACTCCCTGAGCATACCCGCATAGCGATAGATATAAGCAATGGAAAAATAAGCATCGGCATGATTGGGATTGATTGCTAACATTCTTTGTGCCATATCCATAGCCTTTAAAATTTCACCCGTCTCGGTATAAAACGTGGCTAAGTTTCTTAACGCAGCAAGTGAGTCTTTATTCAGTGAAAGAGCCATGAGCAGGTGCTTTTTAGCCAGTTGAAAATCTTCTTCTTCGCCCAGTCCATAAATTGCCAGTCGATTTAATCTGCGTCCAAGTTCCACATGGCTGGCTACGTAGTCAGGCTCTAGTTCAATCGAATTTTCTAACATGGCAATAGCGAGCTGATCACCTTCTTTGGTTAGTGGGTAGGATAAACTGCGCAAATAATATTCATAAGCGATGGGATTGGATGCAATGCTTTCATGGTTGTGGTTAAACTCTTCTAAAGTGAGTCCCAGTCCTAATTTTTTCGATATTTTTTTTGCAACTTTATCCTGCAACTCAAAAACAGTGTTATAAGAAAAGTCTAGCGACTCTCGCCAAATGAGTTCGTTGGACTTGACTTCAATAAGCTCAAAGTTAAGTCTGATTAAATCATCAAGTTTAAGGTAATTGCCGCTTAAGACATAATCCACTTTTAAATCATTGGCAATTTTCACAGGATCAATATTCATCTTGTCATATTGACGAATGGAGCTGGATGGGCGAACCGTGAGTTGCTTGAAATAAAGCAGTTGACCAATTATTTGGTCGGCCAGGGCAAAACCCAGAAAATCAGTATCAATATCAGGTTTAGTATTAACCAGCGGTAACACCGCAATTAATTGAGGTGATTTTTTGCCGTCTTCTAAATAGCTAGCTTCTTGTTCTTGTGGTTTAAAATCACTATTGAAAGTATAAAAGCCAATAACAGTGAGTATCATAATAACAAATATTGTTATGAGTTTATTCTTTTTAATCAGTGGTTTATTATTTGCAGTATTTTCGATAGTCTTTATATTTGAGGTGTTTCCTGGGAAAATTGGTCGACTATTGATATGTTGACTGCTAAACCTTTCAACGACATCGAGGTGGTTTAGGTCACACCAGTTTTCTGACCATTCTAACAGGTTTTTTGGTCGGTTATTAATCTGTATCTCTAAGCCTGAATCTATCGATTTTAAAAAATCTGA
>JAESTH010000045.1 GCA_016763695.1 Alcanivoracaceae bacterium | reverse complement strand
CCTAAAGGGCTTTATGTGTGTTTTGCAACCGAACTTTGGGAGCGCTTTTCCTTTTACGGGATGAAGTTCTTACTGCTATTATATCTCACCAAGTACCATTTATTTTCTGATGTTGGTGGCCTTAATGTGGTGGGATCTTATGCAGGTCTAGTGTATGCATTGCCCTTAATTGGGGGCATTTTAGCCGATAGATATCTAGGTATGCGCAAAGCGGTTATTTTCGGTGGTATACTTTTGGTTCTGGGACATTTGCTGATGGCAGTTGAAGGCACACAAGCCTCAATGGTTGCTGGCGAAGTGGTAAGAGATCAAAGCGCTATTAATATTTTCTACCTTGCTTTATCCCTTATTGTTGTTGGTGTTGGTTTCTTAAAACCCAATATCTCAACCATTGTGGGTAAATTATATCCTGAAAATGATCCCAGGCGTGATGCTGGCTTTACCATATTTTATCAGGGCATTAATATTGGGTCTTTCGTAGCCACTATATTGTGTGCATGGCTTGGGGAAACCTATGGTTGGAGTTATGGTTTTGGTGCTGCCGGCATGGGCATGTTAATCGGCCTCGTTACATTCATGTGGGGTCAAAAATACCTATATGGACATGCTGAGGCAAAAGATCCAGCTTTATTGAAACAGTCTTTTATTGGGCCAATCAATAAAGAATGGGGAATCTATATCATATCTGTATTGTCTTTAGTCGTGGTGTGGTTTTTGGTTCAAAAAATTGCAGTCGTCTTTTTCACCCAAAATATATTTTTAGTTGGCTCAATTATTGGTTTGGTTTTTTATTCAATGTTTTACAAAAATGACGATCACGATAAAGGCATGGCAAAAATATTTGCTGTTATTCTGTCAATATTGGGTTTAACCACTATATTAAGCGTTACCACTGATCATTTCCCTGATTCAATATTTGCATCTATATCTATGCTTAAGGCCATTACTCAATACATGGTTCCATTGGCGTGGATATTATTTGGTGCTGTTGCTGGTTTTATCGCATATGGCTTTATGATGACCAAACACGAGGAGTATTCCCGTATGGTTGTATTAATCATACTTATTACTTCTACTATCGTATTTTGGGCATTATTTGAACAGTCCGCAGGTTCAATGACTTTATTCGCAGATCGAGTTGTTGATAGAAGGATTATCAATACAGTAGTTGGATCCGCGGATATGTGGAAATTTTATGTCTTGGGAGCCGTATTTATACTCTTGTCATTATGGGGATTCTTATCTGCAAATAAACACCGTAAATTACACAATGGTAGCATGAAGGTTATTATTTCTCCTGTTCTATTTGTTGCGGCTCTCGCTGCTGTTCTTGGTTTAGGCTCTTATGCCTATAGTGCCGGTATGCACTGGATTGCCAGTCTTTCCTATTTAGGCATCTTTATACTTTTATTGGTATCTGTTGTTATAGCTATTTCTTTGGCATTTATTTTAATTGGTTTTTTCTATTCTAAAGACAAAAGTAATGAAGTTACTGCTACCGACTCAAATGCTACAGCTGCAAGTTTAAGTGTTTTGGCTGTAACATTAATTATGCTGGGCGTTGCTGTGGTTTATTATGGCATTTCTCAATTTGGCTCACTGGCCGAAGGTGAATTGAAGCCCCTGGTTTTTGAACCTACTGCTGGCCAATTTGGTTCACTAAATGCTTTATTTATTTTCACGCTTGCTCCTGTTTTTGCAGCTTTATGGATTAAATTAGGTAAATCAAATCTTGATCCTTCTACACCTGTTAAGTTTAGTTTAGGCCTTATTCAGGTTGGTTTAGGGTTTGGCGCTTTAATCTTGGGTGCAATGTTCCCTGGAGAGTCTGGTAAGGTTGCATGGCTCTGGTTAGCATTGGCTTATCTTATTCATACGACTGCTGAGTTAAGCTTATCTCCTGTTGGCCTGTCAGCAGTAACAAAGCTCTCTATCAAGAGTGTAGTCAGTATGGTCATGGGCGTGTGGTTTCTGGCTACCGCATTATCCGAAGTTGTTGCGGCATTGTTAGCCAAAATTGCGGCTCTTGATGTTGAAGAGTTAAATACTTTAGGTGTCACAGAACAGTTAGATAAATATAATGAGTTATGGATGACATTGATTTATTTAGGTGTTGGCTTTGGTTTATTTATGTTAATTTTGTCTCCGTTCTTGAAAAAAGGCATGAAGGGCATACATTAATACAATCTGACATTCAGAGACATGGCATGCCATGTCTCTACTGTATTTTGCAAACCTGTTAGAACCTTCTGATGGGTTTTTATATTTTTGTGAACCATGATTCAGACCAAACAAGTTTAGGAATATTTTATGCCCTTTTATACATACCAAGCAGCAACTGACGAACATTGTGATTATTGCAAGCACGGTTTTGATGTGTTGCAAAAATTCAGTGCTAACCCTGTGGCCTTTTGCCCTGAATGTAGCAATAGAGTAAAAAAAATTATTTCGGCCCCCAATGTGGTTTCAGGTAAGGCACATTTGACCACAGATAAGAAGGCTGAGCAAAAAGGCTTTACTAAGTATAAACGTGCTGGCAAGGGTGTTTATGAAAAGACTGCCGGTAAAGGGCCTAAGTATATCTCAGGTGATTGAGTTATCACTCATTTGCATGCGAGCCGCCTGCGCTCCCAATATAATTGGTAATATTAATGTAGTGTTCTACAGTTAATGTTTCTGGACGGGCTTTAGGATCAATACCTAATTCAATTAACTGTTGTTCTGATACTATTTTTTTTAGGTTGTTCTTAATGGTTTTTCGCCTTTGTCCAAAGGCCTGTTTTACCAGTGCCTCCATTGCTAACAAGTCAACCTCTGCTGTAGTTTCTCTGCTTGTGAGCCGTATTATTTGTGAATCTATTTTTGGCCGAGGATAAAATGCTTCAGGTGGTACGATAAAAAGTTCTTCACACTCAAAAGCATATTGCAACATAACACTTAACCTACCATATGCTTTGATGCCAGCTGGGGCACAAATCCTTTTCACTACTTCTTTTTGCAACATAAAAACCATGTCTTTTATTTTACTGGACTGGTATAGAAAGCTAATTAATAGCGGTGTAGATATATTGTATGGAAGGTTACCAATAATGCGTGTATTATTGTTGGGTATTTTTAATAACAAAGCATCCTGATGATGAATTGTGACATTGTTTTTACCAGTAAATTTTTCCTGTAATTTTGGCACTAAATCATTGTCAATTTCTATCAGATTTAGATTGTCAGTATATTCCACCAAATGCTCTGTCAAAGCAGCATGTCCAGGGCCAATTTCATAGATTTCATCACCCTTTTGTGGATTGAAGGCATTGATGATTCTTTCTATTACCGATTGATCTTGTAGGAAATTTTGTCCAAATTTTTTCTTAGCCCTGATTTTATTCTGCATTTGTAACTAGCTCTCTGGTTAATTTTATTGCTTCAAGCAAACTATCAGCTGACGCTATATTGTGACCAGCAATATCTAAAGCGGTGCCATGATCGACACTGGTTCTTATAAATGGCAATCCCAGGGTAATATTAACTGACTTGCCAAATCCTGCATATTTCAGTGGGGTCAAGCCCTGGTCATGGTACATGGCTAATACGGCATCATAGCTTTTTAGTTTTTCAGTGGTAAATAATGTGTCCGCAGGAATTGAACCATAAACTTTATAACCCTTTTGTTGAAACTGTTTTATAACTGGATTGATAATATCTATTTCTTCCATGCCTAAATGGCCATCTTCACCAGCATGTGGATTAAGCCCACACACCGCGATCCGTGGCTGCTTAATGCTGAATTTAGTTTGAATATCCTCAATAAGAATATTAAGAGTCTCACTAAGACTTTCTTTGCTAATATGACTGGCAACATCTTTTAAAGGTAAATGTGTAGTGGCTAGAGCGACTCGCATGTGTTTATTGAGCAACATCATTACCACTTTGCGAGTGTGACTCAACTCAGCCAAATATTCGGTATGACCTGTGAATTTTTTCTGACTTAATGCCGCATCATTTATTATGCCCTTATGCAAAGGACAGGTAACCATGGCTGCGTATTCTCCCTTTATACACCCATTTGCAGCGTAATCCAATAGCGCTAATACATAGCTTGAATTGTTGGCATTCAACTGACCTAATTGCACCTTATCATTTGTGGCTATGTGCTGGCATGCAAGCAGGTGGCCGTCAGATTGGGGCCCATTGATAGATATGTTTAATTGATATTTACCAATATGACTTTGTATTAACGCTTGATCTCCTATCACTACACATTGATCCAGCTGTCCAAGAAGAGCCAACTTACTAATCAGTTCAACGCCTATACCAGCTGGCTCACCTAATGTTATTGCTATTAATTTTGACACTGGAGCATGTCCGAGAATAGGAATCATAGCGAAGGAAAGCTGGTTTGAGGGCTATTTTTCACTGATTTGAGGAAAATAGTTGTTCTATTTGACGAAAATCAGGGAGAAATAGCACCAAATCCAGTTTTTCTACAGTAGATTTTCTATTCTCGGACAAGCTCCTAGATTCGAACATCAATAAATGCCTCTCCACGAATTTCTATTATCCAACTTTCAATTTCTTCATTCATTTTTCTGGCATGGATTGCTTGTCTAGCCTGAGCTCTTTTGTATTCGGTGGTGACATCGTTTTCACGTTGGCCAAGTCGTTGGGCAATATGCCAACCCACTTGTGTCTGGAAGGGGCTTGAGACTTCATCATCATCTAATGCTCTGACTACATCTCCAAATCGCTGTCCAAATTCATTGATCTGAAACCAGCCTAAATCACCACCTAATGCTGCTGAGTTTACGTCATCTGATTCTTCTTCTGCCAGTTTTGCAAAATCTTCGTCTGCCTGTAAACGGCTATTAATCTCATTGATAAGCTCCATCCCCTGAGCAGGTGTGACCAACTCAGAGTTCATAATAACGATATGTCGAGCATGGTATTGTGTAATTAGTTTATTGGTTTGTTTACGAATATCTGTTAACTTGATAATATGATAGCCACTTGCGCTTCTCACTGGATGGGTATATTCGCCTGCTTTCATCGCCTTAATCTGGTCTGAAAATAAGGTAGGCAGCTCGTTGCTTGGGCGCCATCCTAAATCTCCCCCCTCCAGAGCTTTTTGACCAGCTGAATGTTTAGTTGCCAGTTCTGCAAAATCTGAACCATTTTCGAGTTCCTGATAAATATTATTTACCTTTGTTTTTGCTATTGCAACTGTATCTGTGGCTGCATTAGCATCTAACGCGATGAGAATATGTCCCAAACGCACTTCACTCTGGGACAATTCATTATCTGCTAAAAACAGGTCAATCTCGTTTTCACTCACTTTTACATTTTGATTTGCCAAGCCATTTCTGATTTTCTCTGATTTAAGCTCTTTACGCATATCATTTCTAAACTCTGCAAAACTCATGCCATCGTTTTCAATTGCCATTTGCATTTGTTGCAAGGACAGCTGATTTTGGGCTGCCACCTGTGATAATGCGGTATCTATATCCGCTTCAGAAACACGAACTCCAGCCTGATCAGCCTTTTGAATTTGTAACTCCTGACCAATTAAACGTTCCAACACCTGCTTGTCTAAAATTGATTTTGGAGGCAGTTGTGTGCCTCTCACTTTAAACTGTTGAACTATATTATTGACAGCTCTATCCAACTCACTACGTAATATAACTCCGTCTTCTACTACTGCTACAATTTCATCTAATAGTTCGTCTTGTGCTAATACAGCAAAGTTTTGTATAAACAACAGACTTAAGATTAATAATTTTTTCATGCTTTTAAAATTCCTCTGAATATCCCAGAATTGATTGATTAAGTAGACGTCTTGGGTTTCGTCCTATTGCGCCTAAACCATTTAGTTGTAATTCAAAAAATATACCGTTGTTGACATCACCTTCTTCATTAAAAACGTAACGTCTCGCAACAATACGAGTGGCCCAACAACAGTTTTTATGTTCAAATCCTGCTATCGCCTCTATGGTTTTACGTGCATCAACAGAATAGTTCCACCTTGCTATAAAACGATTGTTAGCGCCAATTGGTAGGACAACTGAACTGTCTAACTGTTCAATTTTACCTCTTCTAAACCTGTAGGCGAAGTTAAATAGAGATTTATTTTTACCTTTATACTGAAATTTCAACAATGCTCGTTCATATTTATCAATTTCGGTATCCCAATGCAGACTCATTGTGGCTTTCCAATTACGATAAAAATAATTAAACTCAGTAATTATTGGCGATGTATTACGCGTTTCTATCGAACTATTCAGCTGCACTTTTCTATCTGCCAAATAAATAATCTGTCCAACGGTAACATTCCATTTTTCATTGCCTGTTTCATTAAAGTGCCTTTGTGAAAGCCCTATTGAAAACTGGTTTGCATCCGATTGTCTGTCTGCACCAGAAAAAGCATTGGTTTGATATAATAAACTGCTGCCAAATGTGAGCTCATGGGTATCAAATAAGGCAATATTCTGCTGATTTCTAAATGGTGAATACAAATAAAACAATCTTGGCTCTATACTACTGTAGCTACCATCAGTGAATCGCTTTTCAAAATTAATGGTATAGTCTAAAGACACAATAGGTAACGAGCGGCTATCTTGTAAGTCTGTAATTGTTGAAAACTGCTCATCAGAATAATCCCAATTGGTATGTCTATAAGCAAGCCTTGGGGTAAATCTGGAATAATTATTTTGAAAAGTCTTTTCAATATAGGGCGTCACATCTAATCGAGTTGAAGTAATAGAGTCTTCTCTATAAAAGTTCACCCAAGCTGAGTCTACTCCATAGTTTAATGAGCTGGTGTAGTCATTATTAAACCAGGAATATTCAAGGCTTGGCAGTGTTTGGTATGGCTGCCTATTGAGGCTAATATTATCACTGATGATCTGAAAATCATTTAAACGTCCACTGAATTGCCAGTTATCACCAAAACCATTAAGATTCAGGAAGGAAAATAGATATGATTGAGATGTAGCATTGATATTATTACCAAAATCTTCAAAATATTGCCTGTCAGATACATTTGACAAACGAGAATTGAGTGACCAGTTTGCATTGAATCGTTGTCTGTGTTTAAATTCTGCAAAGCCACGATCTCTATTTATAATGTCATCAGTTGGCAAGTAGTCAGCATAAATTTCACCTGCATAGTTTTCACCTAAGTAACGAAATTCCGCCCCCAGCATAACACCCCGTTTACTCAAATAACGTGGAGTAATGGTCGCATCCATATTTTCTGCAATATTTATATAATAGGGTAAAGCAAAATCGAAGCCATTTTTCGAAGAGTTACCTATTTCTGGTATCAAAAACCCACTTTGCCTCTGATCGCTCAAGGGCATTTTGGCATAGGGAAGGTATAGCAATGGTACACCTTTAAATCTTAAAGTCATTTTTCTGAAAGTACCCACTTGTGCTTCTTGATCCAAATCAGCTGTTTCGGCCTGAATATACCACTGTTGATCATTTTTAGGACAGGTTGAATAGGTCAGGTCCCTTAGATGACTTATTTTATTTTCTGTTTTTAATTGTCTGGCTCTACCATTTGCATTGGTATCATTAAGCACATATTGGATATCCAACATATCTGCCTTATTATCCTGTAAATTTAACTCTGCACTTTGCGCATCTATTCTTTGTGAACCATCTGTGTAGATCAAAGGTGTGTCGATTGTAACCAGTTGTTTAGTATCATCATACAATAGCTCTTTGGTAGATACTTTCTGATTGCCCATACTTATACAGACATCTCCACCTACTCTCAAAACGCCTTCTTTAATTGTAGTAAAGTTGAGGGCATCAATAGTTGTAAACTCAGATTGGGAAGTATCATGACAAACTTTATTAATTTCCTTATCCTCATCAATCTTACATTGAGACATAGCATTTGTAAGCACACAGATATTGCAAATGACAATAATTATTATTTTATTCATATAAACTTTTGTTAAATATTCAGTTTTCCATTTTACAACAGTAATGACTTATTTTAATATGTGTATTAGATAATGTCTGCGGATATTTATATTTTTCGCCCCGAATCGATGTTTACACCTGGATTTAGGGTTATATTTTAACTTAAGAGGATTTAATTATGGCTAGTAAATTTGTAATAACGAAAGGTAAAGATGGTAAAGACTACTTTGTATTAAAAGCAGGAAATGGTGAAATTATTTTGCAATCTCAAGGATATAAATCAGCATCAGGTTGTGAAAATGGAATTGAATCTGTTAGAACCAATTCAAAAGATTCATCGAAATTTGAAACTCGTGAAGCCAAAGATGGCCGTACATATTTTGTAATAAAAGCCAATAATGGCCAAGAAATTGGTCGTAGCCAAATGTACAAAACCACCAGTGGCTGTGCTAATGGTCAAGAGTCAGTTGCTAAAAATGCTCCTGATGCTGCTGTTTCTGACGAAAGGTAAGATGCAGAGCTGATATTAAATAAAAAGAGCACATCTACTGCGCTCTTTTTATTTGTAGATGTTTAGACGTCATCTGAAATATTGTGATTATTAAGAGAAAAATAGTGAAAACTCTTCAATCCCATCATCCCAAAGTGAACCCGACACATCAACTGGTTATAACTCAAAGAGTCATTCTAAAGCTAAGAATGACAATTATGATGTTGCCACAAACAGCAAGGCAACTGTAACAGTGAGCATCTCCACTGTTGAAAGTTGCAATTGTTGTGATCAGGACTTGACAAGCATTTAAGCCCATACTCAAGAAAGGTGCATCATGATTGATCCCATATTTAAAAAGTCGTAACTCATGTAGATGCAGAAATTAAAACATGTCCTAATTGTGATGCAACTGTTAAAGCATCATTCCCACAGAACATGCATGGTCCCCTCCAATATGGAAATGGAGTTAAAGCCTGTACAATTAATATTGTTGTTAACCAAATGATTTCCCTTGTACATTAGTGAAGATGAAAATAATGAATGAAATACAGCTGCATAATATAAAAAAGTATGATAAATTGTATATATTCTGCGTATTTTAGAAAATAGTTATATGTCATTGATTTATAAGGACGCGTAAATACCTCAATGTAAGCTCCTGAAAGCATCCATGCTTTCAAAGCCTTATAAACCCATAACTTGCACTTTCAAGTTTAAACTCGCGAAATAGATATGATAAATTTAACCTAGTATGAAAATGAGGAAATAAAATGACTAGCTCCCACCCACCAAAAGCTCCATTAATATTAAATGTTGGCGTCATTGGCCATCGTCCAGGCAAGCGACTTAACCCAGAAGAGTTTGAACGTGTAGAGGGTGATTTAACGCATCTATTGAATCACTTTAAACGCAGTATAAAAAACATTAAGAAAGATCATACTGATATTTTTAATAAAGATGACCCCGTCATCAATATTATAACAGCAATGGCCTCTGGTTCCGATCAACTAGGCGCCAAAGCAGCTCTAGAAAGATCAATGCCATTTCAGGCCGTTTTACCTTTTTTCCGTGAGGAGTATGCCGCAGACTTTACACTAGGAAGCGAATTGGACGATTATAATAGCTTATTAAAACAGGCAAACAATATCTTTGAGCTACCAGGACAACGAGATGATGAGCCCTTGGCATATGAAGTAGCGGGTCATTATGTCATTGCCAAGTCAGATATTATTATTACAGTCTGGGATAAGGGACCATCGGCAGGAAGAGGCGGCACAACAGAATTGATTGAGCACGCCAAAAAACGCGGCATTCCTGTTATTCACATTCACTCTCATCAAAATTTAGAACCCGTTATCTTGTCAGGAATAGGTAGAGAATTGGCAAAAGATAAAAACCTATCGAAAACATATGATCAATACAATAAACTCATCAAACGTTCTGTTTTACCCACTAAAGGATCTGCAAACTTAAAAAAATTAGACTGTTTTTTTAAAGAAAAACACCAACGTTGGCAGCCACGATTTTCTTATCCATTAATGCTTATGTTAATGCTGGTCAAAAAAATGAATATAAGTAACTTTTATCAAGTTTCGTATTTTTCTAACAAGGACATCAATTTAGAAAATATCAATCAGCATTTAGTAGATCCAGAGGCAACTAAACTAGAAAAATTTTGTAAAACCCCTTTTGCTTTTGCCGACGGCCTGGGTGTGAGATACGGTCAATTATATCGTAGCAGTTATGTCACAAACTTTATATTGGCAGCCATTGCAGTATTACTGGCATTATTAGGCGGGGTGCTAATGGATAAGGATTATAAAATGTACTTTGTTATAGCAGAAACCCTTATTATATTTCTAATACTATTAAATATAACATGGAATTCACGTAGAAAATGGCATCAGAGGTGTTTGGACTATCGACATTTAGCAGAAAGACTGCGCTTATCTGCCATCTGGACCGTACTTGGCAGTAGTAAACAGTCAACTTTTACCAAACAAAATTTACAAGCCAGTGATCGATCTCCAAACTGGGTGAGCTGGTATGCATTATCACTCAGCAAAGCCATTGGTGTCCCAACCATTCGACTAGATGCAAAGCTCCTAGAAACTATTAAAGGTGAGTTGCAAGATATCAGTATCAATCAAGCTGAGTATCATAAGAAAAATAGCGAAATCATGGAAAAGCTGGATCACAGGCTACATAAATTTGGTTTAGCCTTATTCGGAATCACATTCCTTGCCTGCTTTATGTATATTGCGAGTTATTTAAACGAATATATCTACAATTTTGTTAATGCTGACTGGGTCACCCTAATCACCGCCACTCTCCCTGCTTTTGGCGCTGCTATTTATGGAATCAGAGTTAATGGGGATTTTAAAAAAATTGCCTCTCAATCTTCTCACTCAAATAAACAGTTAACTGTAATAACCAACAAATTAAAAGATGAAAAACTAAACTATCATTTATTGCATGATTTTGCAGACGAAATGGATAGCATTATGTTAGAAGATGTTTCAGACTGGCGGCATATTTTTGAAAGCAAAGAAATAGATTTATGATTACATAGCGCAGTTTTTACTCAAAAAAAAATGAAACACGGTTAAAACCCACTAATAAAAGGAATAAATAATGTCAAATATCTTCATAAGCCACTCTAGCAGTAATAACTTTGAAGCCATAGCCATAAAAAACTGGTTAATTGAACAGGGCTGGGATGATATATTTCTTGATTTAGATCCAGACAGCGGCATTGTTGCTGGTGAACGCTGGGAGGCTGCATTGCATGATGCCGCTAATCGTTGTGATGCGGTATTATTTTTAGCCAGTCAAGCATGGCTCAAATCTGACTGGTGTCGCAAAGAGTTTCATCTGACACATAAACTCAATAAACGCATCATTGGAATATTGATTGAAGATTTAGTCATAAAAACCTTACCAGAGGAACTGACCTCTACATGGCAATTAATCAACCTTGCTAGTAGTTGTGACCATAAGACCATTGCCGTAACACACCCTGATACAGGCCAGCAACTGCATGTACATTTTTCAACGTCAGGATTAATCCGCTTAAAGAACGGTTTAGTTAAAGCTGGCTTGGATCCGCTTTTTTTTGAATGGCCGCCACAACATGATCCAAATAGGTCTCCATACAGAGGTATGTTACCGCTAGAGGCAGATGATGCTGGGATTTTTTATGGTAGAGAAGCACCAACAAATGAATTACTAGACAAGCTCAGAGGCATACGTAGCAATCAACTGTCGAGTTTAATGGTCATATTGGGCGCTTCTGGTGCTGGTAAATCTTCCTTTCTCAGAGCTGGCATTTTACCAAGACTGAGTCGGGATGATCGGCATTTTCTGCCCTTGCCCATCATACGACCTGAAAATTCTGTATTATGGGGTGAACATGGTTTATTACTGGCCTTGATTAAAATATTTGAAGAGTATAAGCTGGGCATTACACGTGGTGCATTACGTGAAATAATCAAAGATAATGACAAAGAACTTTTCAAACTATTACAAAAACTCGCCAACAAAGCGGCAGTACCACTACTCACAGGAGAAACTGGGCAAATTACTCCTACTCTGGTCTTAACCATAGATCAGGGGGAAGAACTTTTTCATAGTGACTGTGGCGAACAATCACAAAAATTTATGGAGTTAATAAAACAGCTGGCTTTACATCCAAAACTGGCTCTGGTTATCCTTGTAACCATACGCTCAGATGCCTATGAATATTTGCAAAGCAATCAAGAGCTGGAAAACATTCCCCAACATATATTCAGCCTCGCTCCCATGCCCCAAGGTGCCTATCATAACATCATTGAAGGACCTGCCAGACGTTTAAAAGGTACAGACAGGCCTTTAAAAATTGATCCGGCATTGACACAAAAACTATTGCTGGATATTGAAGAAGGTGGCAACAAAGATTCCTTGCCATTATTGGCATTTACTCTGCAGCGACTCTATCTGGAGTATGGTGGAAATGGTAATTTGACCTTAGTTGAATACGAAGAGATGGGAGGGCTGGTTGGAGCCATTAATGCAGCCGTAGAAATCGCCTTAATTAATGCTGAACAAGATCCTTTATTACCCAGCGATCGCCAAGCCATTATTAATCTGCTGCACCGAGGCCTCATTCCATGGTTGGCTGGAATTGACCCTGATTCACAGGTTCCCAGACGCCGAGTCGCAAAATACAGTGAGATACCAATAGAAGCCCTACCTATCATCGAACATTTAATAGATCAACGCCTATTGGCAAAAGACTTTGATGTCGATAGCAAAGAAAAAACCATAGAACCTGCACATGAAGCTCTACTAAGGCAATGGGGCTTGTTACAAGGCTGGTTAAAGGAAGATTTTGTGGCCTTAAGCACGCTAGAAAGTTTACAACGTGCTAGCCGGGACTGGGCTGCCAATAACAAAAAAAGCGCATGGTTAAACCATAACTCCGGACGACTTGAATATGCAGAGTTATTAAAGCAACGTGATAACTTATGGAAATTTCTGAGCCAGGAAGATTGGGAGTACCTCAAAGCCTGTAGAGAACTGGAAAATCAACAAAAAAACAAAGAGCTCACGGAGGTACAAAAATTAGCTGCAGCACAAAAACGCATAGCTAAAAGAACCAGCATAGGCATGTTGGTTGCCGTCGTCCTATTTATGATTTCAGTGTTGCTTGGCTGGCAAGTAAAGCAGGCAAATGTTGAAACCAAAAAACAGTTACAAGAAGCCAATCATAATTTTGGTTTAGCTTTATTTGAGCGGGCAAAACAAACCTTTGCAGAAAAACGACATGCCGAGGCAGCGTATTTTAGCGCCAATGCTTTTTCAAAAATCAAGCAACAAGATATTTTATTTCAGGCAAATAATATTTGGGTTAAATCTATAAATCAGCCTTTATCTGTGTGGAGTTCTCCTCCTGCAAGCCATCATAATGAAAATATTAATAGTGTTGCCTTTTCTCCTATCGGATCACATTTGGTCTCCGCTTCAAGTGATAACGTACTACTGCTCTGGGATGTGGCCACAGGAAAGACAATAAGATCTTTTACAGGACATAGTGACCGAGTGACCAGCGTTACTTTTTCACCAGATGGAAAAACTTTGGCCTCAGGATCTGCTGACCAGCAAATATATTTATGGGATATTGCAAGTTCAAAACACCTAAATACTCTAGAAGGTCATACTCAGTTAGTATCCAGTGTTGCCTTTTCACCTGATGGCTTAACCCTGGCCTCGGCATCTGATGATGACAGCATAAGGCTTTGGAATGTCGCCAATGGAAAACAAATAAAAAAATTAATAGCCAACTCAGTAGGAATAACCAGTATTACTTTTTCTCCTGATGGTCAAACTTTAGCATCAGGCTTTGGTAACAGTACTGGTTTTTATCCTATTGCTTCTAAAAACAATACTATCCGATTGTGGGATTTAAACAGTGATAACACACAGACACTATCTGGTCATATTAAACCAGTGACCAGTGTTGCCTTCTCGCCTGATGGACAAACATTGGCATCAGCTTCAGTAGATACCAGTATTCGACTGTGGGACTTAAGTAACAACAGCCTAAAAACCACTTTAAAAGGCCATAACAATCATGTCACCAGCCTTGCTTTTTCTATAGATGGTAAAAGGCTAGTTTCTGGCTCTATGGACAAAACGCTGCGATTATGGGACCTTACCACCAATAAAATTAAAAATGTTCTGATTGGACATACAGAAATAGTGACTAGTGTCGCCTTCTCGCCAGATGGTCTGACACTGGCTTCGGGATCAAAAGATAATACTTTACGCCTGTGGGATATTTCTGCGAGTCAAATAACAACTGAATTAACAGGTCATAAAAAACCAGTAAAAAGTGTGGCTTTTTCTCCTGACGGTTTAACTTTAAGTTCGGCATCAAGTGATCAAACTATTATGCTCTGGGATGTAGTCAGTAAGCAGTTACAAGCCACATTATCCAAGCATACCGGTGGTGTTCATAGTATTGCCTATTCCCATGACGGCCTTAAACTTGCATCAGCGGCAGATGACAATACCATTAGGTTGTGGGATTTGTCTGATAACCTAATAACAAGCACATTAATTGCGCAAAATCAGGCAACCACCAGTATCGCTTTTTCTCCCAATCAACTAATACTTGCTGCTGGGCTTAGAAACGGCACAACTCAAGCGTGGGATTTGTCAAATAACAAGCAGAAATCATTGATGAAAATAACCTCAAAAGAACTGATAAGCATAACCAGCCTTACGTTTACTCCCGATGGTCTGACATTGGCTACTGGTTTAGGAGATGGCTCTATAGAATTATGGGATTTGTTAAACAATAAACGTTTAAACACAATACAGACACACTCAATGCCCATTAACAGTCTGATATTTTCTCCTGATGGAGCTACTATTGCTTCAGCCTCAGAAGACAAAACCATAACCCTGTTTGACCTAGCATCTCCTGATAATAAAGCCACCTTAACAAATCATAAAAGAGCTGTTAACAGTATCGCATTTTCTTTTGATGGCAGCATAATGGCGTCAGCTTCCAGTGATCACAATATACATATTTGGCATGTAGCCAGTGGAAAGTTGATAAACATATTAACCGGACACTTCAAGTCAGTTAATAGCGTTGCATTTTCTCCAAATAGTTTATTATTGGCCTCAGCCTCCAGTGACCACACCGTACAATTGTGGGATATAGCTCAATATTCTCAACTTAGTGATGAAAGTTTTCGCCAGAAGTGGCTAAGTGAACAAGTGAACAATCATGGTTATTACTTGAATAGCGTCAATATGCATATAAAAATACCAGAAACCAAACTCACTGAAAATAATAACCTCGCACCTATTTGGTCCAGTACACACCCATATCATTAGGATGATTCACATGTCCTTATAAATCAATAATTTACGGCTACAGTTCAGAATGCGCAAAATAGCTAGCAAATTAAGTTGAAGAATTGTTAATTTTTTGTTAATATCTTGTGAGTTCTACTACTAAATGATTGCGCCTATGTATAAAATAACAATAGTATTCTTGCTTCTTATCCACTTTTCATTGGGGTGGACACAGTCAACCAATCAAGTTAAACCAACAAAACCAATCTTGTCTTTTAATGCAAAAAGCGTGTATTTGTATGCTCTCAATGGTGATAATGAACTCGAAGTTACCACTAAAAAACTGGGTAAAGCAAAAAGCATTTCAGTTTATGGCGTTGATGAAGATAACTACTTAATAATTAAGTACAATAATGAGTATTACACATTAAGTAAAAATTATGTAAACCTAGTCAATGGTTTTGAAAATATTCAGGTGACGGTGCAAGGATGTCTGGATACCAGTAATTCAGCAGCAAGTAATAGGATGGGAATATGTTCAAAATAAAAATTCCTCTCATATTTGTTTACCTGGCTATAGGCTCTATTCTACTTGTCATTCCACATACAGCACATTCCATCTTTGGCAAGACCCCAAAAGAAAAATTACTAAGCAAAGTTAGCTCATTAGTAGCAAAAAATAAAAAGAAAGCAAAAAAGCAAGGTGCACGGAGTTTCACATCTGGAGATTTCATTCAACAGTATGTCATCGATGCCAATATCCAGATTTATCTAGAAAAAATTAAAGATGATTTATTAGCAAACCATCAATTTGACTTTGATGAAGAAGTTAAAATATTTGTCACATATGGCAACAATTATAATGCCCATGCCACATCCAACAATAATATTTTTATCCCATCGGGTTGGATTTATGATGCAAGATCCAAAGATATTATTGCCGCAATCATAGCACACGAGTTGAGTCATCTTATCCTCTTTCATCCTGCCACATCTATAGCAAGAGCAAAGGGTGAAAAAAGTGTTACGCAGTTTTCTAAAGTTGCCGTCATGGGTACAATGTTAGCTAATTCTCGTCTTAGCACAAATAGCAGTGGCCTCAATTTAGGCGTGAAAAATGGTGGGCAAAATAAAATAATGAAGGCCATAATGATTGGTCAATTGCTGATTGAAGCCAAATCCAGTTTCATTAACCCTAATATAAATAGAAAACAGGAGGCACAAGCTGATTTTCTGGCCATAGATTTATTGATGACAGCTGGTTATAAATACGAAGGCCTGATTGACATGTTTGAATATCTGCGTCAGGAAGAAATTGCCGATGAACAAAAAGTTAAAGATGCCATTCAAACAATGAAAGATGCCAGAGAAGAGTTCAACCAGGATGCTAAAAACCAGTTAGAAGGTGGAAAGTTAGAAAAATCAATGAATACATACCTTGATGGTTGGATGAAAGGCCGGCTTGAAATAATTACTTTTAAATTTAAAGGTTTTCTTGCCAAGAAAAAAAATTCACACCTTTTGCCATCCAAGCGCATAGAAAAAGCCAAAAAATATTATTTAGCTCATTATCCGCAAAGGAATAAAAAAAATCAAAAAGCAAATGAAGAGGAATTTAAAAATAAAAAGAAGCAACTGAAATTTGATAAAATTCATCTGCTCCACGTACAGGTAGACAATGCTAATTTAGAGATTGATAAAGGCAATATTAGCCAGGGAGCTCGTATGGCAAATACTGCTCTTAGTAAATTAAGAAGAATTAAACCAGGAGTAAAATACCCCATGCCATGGGTGGTGTTTGGTAAAGCTCGATTAATTCAGGGTAGACATTCCGATGTGGTGGAAAATTTATATGACAAAGTCATAAAAGACAAAAAAATAAGCCATACACCATTAGATGCCTACACATTAATGGCAGAGTCCTACGTAAAAAACAATCAAGATGATAAAGCAAATGAGATTATTGCCTTAGCGGTTGAACAATTTGGTGATGACACCTCATTTCAAATTCATCAGGCAATTATGAACTGCAAAGCCAATAACAATGATGCCTTTAGAGAATCAATTGATATCTGTGTCAAAAATCCAAGCCCTGCTATTAGCACCAGATGTATAGAATTGGAAACAAACATTGATGTCTATAAAGTACAGAACCCAGAAAAAGAGTGGTGGAAACAATGTGAGCTAGGAACCCCGTATACGGCAGTTTCTATTGCAAGCAAAGAGAACAAGGCTAAATTATTACAGTTCACAACGGATATTTTGAAGAAAAGTAAAATTAACATTAAAACCAAATAACAATTATGATTGCTATAGGCCATAACAAAAACTTATGACAGTTGCTCATTTTTAAGCAACTAACTATTAAGTTGGATTGAGTTTAAAGGATTTGTAGAAGTTCAATGCTGAAACAAACAGAGCACTATTATTTAACCCAGGAAAATGGTACGCCTGGTTTTTGGCTTTGAATATATAATTGTTCAACTTTGCTTCTAGCCCATGGGGTTTTACGCAAAAATTTGAGGCTGGAGTTGATGCTTGGATCCTTTGTAAAACAATTAATTTTTATTAATTGTCCCAATTTTTGCCAACCATATTTTTGCTCTAGCTCGGTGACAATTGTTTTTAAGGTGATTCCGTGCAAGGGGTCTTGATTGGTTGACTTTTCATTCATTTGCTTTGTTTATGCTTCTTTGGTTTCGACTTTTTTTACTCGCAGTTTACTACCAGCCAGGCTGGTGCCATTGATTGAAATCATCGCAGCTTTTGCTTCGCCAATTTTTGGCATTTCAACAAATCCAAAGCCTTTGGATTTACCCGTTTCTTTATCAATAACCAGATCACATGATTGTACAGTACCATGTTTTTCAAACATTGATTTAAGTTTTGACTCTGATATGGCGCGATCTATATTGCGGATAAGTAGTTTCATGAAATATGTGGTTAATAATAAAGAGCTTGATTATACAGCGTAATATTCAATAAAGATAAGCCAATTAAACATATTGCCTTGAGAAACACATTTATTCAATATGACTGATTAAATGAGTTAAAAACATATTTTGTTATCTTTTAGACTTAAATGGATTTATAATTTATTTTTTGCCCTAATCCCAATAGAGGAATGCATGTCAAATTTATCTGAAGCAGAAATTGCTGAAATTAGAAGTCATTTTGAGTTTTTTGATAGAAACCATAATAATTTATTAGAAGAAAGAGAGTTTATCAAACTATTTGAAATATTGGCACCTGATGCCAGTAGAGAAATGGCGATAAGAGGCTTTGAAACCATAGATGCCGATAGCAATGGTGGCATTGACTTTGAAGAGTTTTTAGACTGGTGGCAAATGAATTGGACCGTGTTTTAATCTCTGTAGAAATCTAAAATATATATAATGGGCAGATGCTTTTTACATTCTCATAAAGTCAGCTGCCCAATTTTTTCTATCCAAATACAGGCTTTAGTTCTATTTCTATAGTTTGTTTAATACCTGTTGTAGCACATCGTTTATGTTGTCAATAGGTCTGTGTACCACTTGTGCATCGCCAAACTTAGACAATCTATCCTTTATTGAGTGAATAAATCTTTTGTGTTTCGGTGATATATAGCCTTGCGCAATAGCAATAACCTGTTTATTACTGGCACTTGCTTCGGACACCATGTTGATGCTGTCAGCTGTGACAATTAACACCTCGCTACAGGCTAATAAACAGTGGTAAGGATTATCTCCATCTTTCTCAGATAACCAGCACAACCTGGCACTATTAAAATGACTTCTAATTATGGCGTGGAACTTTCTATGGGTTCTTCTTGAGCCACAAATGATTAAATCATGATTGGGGAAATATTGCTTAATATTTGTTGCCAGTTTGTCTAATTCTTTAAAGAAACCTTTGGCAGGGTTACCTATAAAAACACTGACAATTTTATTATTATAGCCCTTACCCTCTTCTTTACATTTCAGCTTTATATGACTTAAAGAGGTGCTAGAAATATTATGTAAACTGCCTTTTGATGAAACAATATTCTGACCAATCAATCTATCGTGTTCAGGACAAACTAAAATATCGTATTTTTTATGATTATCACCAGGATTTAAAATTTGGATATGCTTACTATTACCTTGTCTTTTAAAATATTTACCTACCGCAGCCATGCGACGCCCACAGGTGATAATTGCATCTGGACGCTGATTGAGATCGGGTTTGTGTTTTTCCCAAATGATGTTTTTGCCAAAACCAGGTAATATCCTTGGTGCAAAACTGAGCCACGGCTGGCGTAGCCCACAATGAAATATATTAATATTGTTGGCAATTTTCGATGCCAGTGCCAGAGACTGAATTTCATGACCCTTGATGCTGTCACTAAATACCCAAATATGATTTAACTTTTTCAATGTGTTTCAACTCTTGCTGAATAATGTTAAATTGTTATAATACTGCTTGAAATTAAACTAGTATAGTTTTTTTAGAGCTATAGAGATTTATTTATACCCCCTTAATATTGAAAGAGAGCAATAATGAACCAGTCAGTTACAAAAAAATCTGCAAATACAGAAAAAACATATCATGTGGATAGCAGCGATTTACCAGTATCATGCCCAAGCAGTGATATGTTAACATGGGACTCACATCCAAAAATTTACATGGAAATGAGCGAGTCTGGTGAAGCAATGTGTCAATATTGTGGTGCTCAGTATATTCTTAATGATAAATAAATACAGTTATCAAGGACAATAAACGCTATGGATCGATCCATGGTTGTTGTACAGTTGTTACCAGCCCTGGATAATGGTGGTGTTGAGCGTGGTACGGTAGAAGTGGCCAATTATTTAGCAGCTTGTGGACACCAGTCAATTGTCATATCAGCTAGTGGTAGAATGCTTGTTCAACTGTCTGAAAAAGTTGAACACATTAGACTTGAGGTCGGTAAAAAATCCCTCCTAACTTTATTTTTAATTAAAAAATTGAAGCGCTTATTTATTGAAAAAAAAATAGATATTGTTCATGCCAGATCTCGTTTACCTGCCTGGTTAGCTTTAAAAGCCATCGCCAAAATGAGTGATAACAAACCGAAATTTATAACCACAATTCATGGTTTGTATTCTGTCAAGAGGTACTCATCAATAATGGCACGGGGGGATAGAGTGATAGCAGTCTCACGTACGGCTGCAAACTATGTTATGGAAAATTACGGTCAATATCTACAAGCAAACCCTCAGATTATTAATAGGGGCATCAACCCAGAAGAATTTCCTTTTAACTACCAACCTGATGTGATGTGGTTACAGGCTTGGTATCAAAAACACCATCAACTGCTTGGTCATCAAGTGGTTTTATTGCCAGGTAGATTAACGAGTTTAAAGGGCGTCAAGGAGTTGGAGCTCTGGTTGAAAAGTTCTGATAATGATGCCAAACTGGTTTTAACTGCTGATCCTGAAAATGATAGTTACGCAGCGCGATTGAATTATTGGTTTAATGAAATTGGGGCTATTAACAGGGTCGTATGGGTCGGTTTACAAAGTGCTATGGCTGAATTATACGCCATCGCCGATGTGGTGGTTAGTCCCTCAGTTCGTCCTGAATCATTTGGTCGAACCGTAATAGAATCTTTGGCAGTGGCTACACCCGTGGTTGGATATAATCATGGCGGAGTTGGTGAAATTCTTGAAAACATCTTTCCAGAAGGTAAAGTACAATGGGGTAATAAACAACAATTATCCGATAAGATAAATAAAATTTTAGAACACAAACCAAAAATTGATGATAAGCAGGTTTATTTACTTGATAACATGTTGAGTCAAACCATAGAACTTTATCAAAAAACTTTATCTGAGCATGACTGATGTCGATTAATATAATGTTAAATAGATCAACAGCAGTCTTGATTTGCTATTTATCGGTGATGGTATTGTTGCCGTTTTCTCGATTGGCAGAATTACCTTTGTTGTTTCTGACCATTATTGGCATTTATGGCTTGTTCACTCAGTGGCAGCCATTAAAAAGTAGCAAGCGGTTTAGGGTGTTATCCTGGGTATTTGCCTGTTATTTTTTTCTGATTATCATCTCGGCTGTTGATTCCTATTGGCAAGCCAAGACCTTTATGGTGGCATTAGCCAGTTTACGCTTTTATTTGGCAACCATTGCTCTTATTCTCTATTTGCCGCCTAAATATTTTATGCTGTTACTTAAGGTCATCGCCATTTTGGCTATTTTTTGGGCTCTTGATGCCATGTTTCAATATTTTGTCGGTGTTGATATTGTGGGTCGAAGTAGCTATGAAGGCAGGCTAAATGGTATCTTTGGTGAACATCATGTAAAATTAGGTCCCGTTTTAGCTTTATTACTACCTGTGGTTATGATCGTTTTACAAAAACAAAACGCTATTATTCGCTGGCTAAGCATTGTGCTATTAATTGTTACTATTATTTTATCCGGAACACGCTCAGCCTGGATAATGATGGTTTTTATTTTATTGACCTATTGGTATCATCATGTCAAACAACGGCGTTTCCAACTATTGATGAAAGCCTCTGTAATTGCAATAGTTATAATAGCCAGCCTATGGTTGATATCACCTGAATTTCAACAAAGAATAGACCGATCCATGAAGATATTCGATGGTTCCGAAGCAGGAATTGATTTCGCCTTAGCCGATAGATTGTCAATTTGGCAGACCTCATTACGCATGATAGAACAACACCCAATAAATGGCATAGGTGCGCATGCCTTTCGTAAAGCCTATCCACAATTTGCTGGGGATGATGACATTTGGCAGCAACAGGGCGGTGTTGGCATGCACGCGCACCACTGGATTTTAGAAATCTTGGCAGAAACAGGCCTCATGGGCTTAATATTTATGAGCTTTGCAATTTTTAAATTATTTATTTTTGTTAGAAATAACTATAATAATTTTTATTCATGGGCTTTTTCTGTGATGCTTGTTAGTGCCTTTTTACCCATTACCAGCACCTACTCATTATTTGCCTCATTTTGGTCCATCTGTATCTGGTTTTGTGGTGCTGGCTTGATTGTTACCAGTTCTAAAGAGCTTGTGGGTAAACAGGATGATTAAAATTTCTGCGGTAGTGACCTGTTTTAATAATGAAGAGACAATTATCAAGTGTATCGAGAGTCTGCTTTTTGCTAATGAAATAATTGTACTAGACTCTTTTAGTACCGATAAAACCTTATCATTATTAAAGCAATGTGACTGTATTATTCATCAGCAAAGATTTAAGGGTTATTCCTTACAAAAACAGGATGCCATAAACCTGGCTTCAAATGATTGGGTAATACTACTAGATTCTGATGAATATTTAACAGCAAATGCCCAGCAAAAAATAAAATCATGGACTCAAGGCCATCCCAGCGCAGATGCCTATGAACTGCCTAGGCGCGAGTGGGTCTTTTGGCAATGGTCGCATAAATTTGTGCATATGAATAAGTTTGTCAGGCTTTTTAACCGCCAAAAAGCACGAGTATCAGCTGCCCTGGTACATGAGTCGGTCAAAACCACTGGAAAAGTAGACACCTTGAATGCAGTGATTAAACATTTTGGTGAAACCTCCATCACCCTAAAGCTAGAAAAAATCAACAAATATTCACAATTGGCAGCCCAGCAAAAATTTCAAAGGGGAAGAAGAGTCAGCCTGTTGAAATTATTGTTATACCCTTTCTGGTATTTTTTTAAGCAGTATTTCATCAGAAGACAGATATTTAATGGTGCTGCTGGGTTTATTAATGCTTATCTGAACAGCAAATATGCTTTTTTAAAATATGCTAAATTATATGAGTTGCAGAAAAATAAATTGTAATTATCCAGTGTAGCTGTGTTAGCTACTATATTGAAAAACGTTTAATAGATACGATTTATTAAGTCAGCTGTAGGTTGGGCTGAGTTTGCGAAGTTCAGCATCACTTTGATTATTAACATCCCTGGCACCCATAAAGAGCACCCTTAAACTAAGATTATAAAATCAATCTCAAAGTTTAATTAATTGACTGGCTTTTCCAAGTCTAAATAATTTGAACTTAGTTTCTTTGAAAGCGGGAATAAATATTTTTCGAAGATCTCCAAAAGTGAATTTAGATTTTGTTTGAAAACCTATTATTAGTTTTTTCTTTTTACCAGATTTGTCAATTATTGATTGGAGTTGAGCGGAAATATTGTCTTTCAAAACTATTTTATCATCTATCAGATAATCAAAATCATCATTTTTTTCAATTATAATATATTCATCTTTAATTGCATCAAGCATTACCGTATTCGCCTGATTTTCTGATTCGAAAAACCCAATATTCAATAAGGTTCTAACTAAATTAGGTATTATTTTTTCTTTAATAGATTCATAGATCAACTTTTTCTCAAGATCATTATATCGATCAAATGATTTCTTCCATTTCATCTTTTGGTTTTTAGCCTGTTTATGAAAAACACACTTAACCTCTTTTTGATCTTTGGTATATGGTGAAAACATTGGGTGAGATGAGTTGAATTTCTGCTTTTTATTATTTTTCAGTTCAATAATTTCAAAGTTTAAGACATGGTAAGCACATGTATCTCCTAAATTGGCACCCATTCTGTATAACCCGAATCCAGTTATTTTTGAAGATCGTCCCATTTGATCTTGATACAAAGGCTTATACCATTCCCTGACAACTAATTGATGAGTGATTTGCTCATTATTAAGTTCTGTATTCTTAGTATGTATACTGTTAAAAATAATAGGTAACTTTTTATTTAAATAAGAGTGGATTGTATTTTTTGTAATGTAATTTGATGATTTTTCTCTGAAATGGCCAAACCTGGGATTGGAAATTTTTATATCATTTGTCACCTGATTAATAATTTCAAATCTTGCTTCCTTTAAATTAACCTCTATTTTTTTAGCATAAACAAATTGAGAAAGAACAACCGTCAGTAGAATAAATTTATACATGCTTTTAATTTCCTAGTCAGTGAATACAGGTAGCATCTTATCAGAAAAATAGTAGCTGACAAGTAGCATATATAAGATTTGCTACAAGAATATTACATTTACCACTATGAAGTTTTGTTTAAATACATGAAGTCATGGTTTTATTGTTGCCTCCATTGTTTATAAGATAGAACAAAGAGCTTCCTTTTCTCTTTATCAGCTTGAGTTGTGCAAAGCTAAACTAGATCGAAAGATTTAATTCAGGCTAGTTTGGATTTTTATCCCTAAACTTCCCGATAAGCTCAACCACAAAGACTGACCACTATATATAATATTAATTTTTTCATGGGATATTCCTCAACTTATTGTTTAAAATAAGTTGCCAAAATATGAACAGACAGAGATTTTGATATCACCAATTACACAATTGACGTTCACAAGGAACACCATCCCTATCTCCATCCAGTTTTGTATTTGGGCAGTTATGTAGATAAAATGTGGCCTCATCACATGAGGTCATTTGTGAACAATGTTTCTTGCCACGACATCTAAAATTTGGCTGAGCTTTATTTGGTTTTGAAATAAAAGTAGTTGGCAAATTTGTAGTGTTTACAAAACTATCTTCTTTAAAATTTCTGTCGTAAACAAAAATCACAGCAGAAATGATTAACATAAAAGCGAAAGATTTTGAAAAAGACTTGCGCTTGTATGATGTGGTATTTTTACATTTTTTTCGAGATTGGGTTATTACAACGCCTTTGATTCTGGCCTTTACAGCTCTTTTTCTTCCACCTTTGTCCAAGTCGATCTGGTAAAAAATTATATCGCCAACAATGGGTCGGCGACTCATGTTTCTTAATGCGGAAATATGGATAAAAACATCACCACCGCCTTTTTTAGGGTTGATAAAGCCAAAGCCTTTATCTTCATTCCATCGTTTCAATTGGCCTGTAAAGGTATTGTGATTCATGCTTAAAGCCTAGTGGTTATGAGTTTGAATTTACTTTTCATTTTTAGATTTATTTTAGTGTTATTTATGATTGTAGCAAATAATAGAAATGATTGCTATGTAATATAGTTAAGGTTTTGTCCGTGCTTTGGAGGTTAAAAGTCCAGTATTTTGTGTTAATAAGGCTGTGCTTGTTATGTGTCTGTCAATACGTTAGAATGAATAATTATCCTTTTCTTTAATAACTTGAATTTTAAAAAAATAAAAACCGATTTAGCTGTTTATCTGGCAAAATCATTGGCGATATTACCGATAAAGTGGGTGTTGAAATCTGGACAATTTTTGGGCTGGATGACATGGTTGATTCCCAATAAGAGAAAAAAAATTGCCGCTCGCAATATTGAGTTGTGCTTCCCCGAATTTTCAGATCTGCAACAGAAAAAATTATTGAAAAATAATCTAATTTCTACAGGACAGGGTTTTGCTGAGACTTTGATTGCCTATTGGGGTAAGCAAGATAAATTTATGGCTGATTTTGAGTTTTCAGGTTTAGAGTATGTTGAACAGGCGTTTGCAGAAAATAAAGGTTGTATCTTGCTTAGTTGCCACTTACATTCGATGGAACTCGTCATAAGAGCCATTAATTTAACCATTTCAAACAAAGGCTATATGCTGGCTAGGCAACATAATAATAAGGTATTTGAAGCGCATGTTGATAAAGCCCGCAGAGCACATTGTGGAAAAACAATAGATAAAAAGGACATAAGAACTGTTTTAAAATCGCTAAAATCGAATCAGGCTGTGTTTTATGTGCCAGATCAAAATTTTTCTTACCGATGTATATTTGTGGACTTTTTTAAGCAACCTGCGGCCACTGTTATTGCCCCAGTCAGACTGGCACAATCAAGTAAGGCTGTGGTTGTTCCCTGGTTTGGTTTTAGAGAGGGAAGCCGCTGGAAGGTTTCCTTTTTGAAGCCATTGGAGTCTTTTCAGGATGAAGACGTGGAATCAAGCTTAAAGCACATGAATAATTTATTTGAGCAACAAATCAGAAAACATCCTGAACAATATTTGTGGGTTCACAGAAGATTTAAGAATCATCCCAAGGGCAGGAACTATGTTTATAGAGATATTTAGTGTTTGTGGGTCAGTCCTGGGAAGGTAGGACTGATCCGCAAACAGGGTCATATTAGTTTGTGAAAAACTCCTGGCTAAACTTTATCTCAATTGGTGATCGGGCACCATTTGCCAAGACTGAAGCTTTAAAGTTAATTGTTTCTCGGCTACTGACTGAGAATGTGCCGATGTAATAAATGGCACCATCATTTTCACTTATTTTTCTCAGGGTGATGGATTTGTTTTGACCATATAAATTTTGTGCCTTGAGAGTAATATTGGCTTCAACGGCTGTAGAAACGCCATCCTGCTGTTGTTTTAATACCGCGATGTTAATCATGCCTTTGGTTTTCGAGCGACCTATCTGGTAACTTTTTGCGACATCCTTGGTTAAAAAATCGGTAGAAAAGGCGTTATAATGTATTTCATAACCATTTTCTACTTTAGAGTTTTTGGATGTTGTGTTTCCTGCACTAAGTGAAAAAGAGACAAAAATAAATAAGATTACACTAAATATGTTTTTTTTCATGATGGTCGCACCTCAAAATTGTTTTATATCATTATGTAATTGACACTATACCACAAAAAAAGCTTTCATATAAAAAAGCCAAACTTTTTTTAGTTTGGCTTTTAGGCTGTGCTATTAAGACTTTTATTCTTTATGAAACCAATTTTTTAATCGCTTCACCAAGCAAAGTCGGTGATTTAACTGTTGTGACTCCAGCGTCTTCTAAAGCTTCATACTTTGCTTGAGCCGTGCCCTTACCACCAGCAACGATAGCACCAGCATGCCCCATGCGCTTGCCTTCTGGAGCTGTGAGACCTGCAATATAGGAAACCACTGGCTTAGTTACATGTTGCTTGATGTATTCTGCAGCATCTTCTTCAGCTGAGCCACCAATTTCACCAACCATTATTATGCCTTCTGTTTGTGGGTCAGCCTGAAATAATTTCAAGCAGTCTACAAAGTTCATGCCCTGGATAGGGTCACCGCCAATACCGATACAAGTTGTT
>JAESTH010000016.1 GCA_016763695.1 Alcanivoracaceae bacterium | reverse complement strand
GGGTTGTTGTACTTGAGCCAAAACCAATTACCCTTAGCAAAATTCTCACTAGAAAAAGCCCATGCTTTTCAATCCAAAATCCACCCCAAACATCATCCAGAATTACTCGCGACAAAACAAGCTTTAAAGACTTTAAATTAGTATTCTCTGTGGGTAAAGCCCACCCTACAAAAAAGATGATCCCGTAGGGTGGGTTCCACCCACCGCCTTACAAATTACTATAATTTATTGTATGATAGAGGTAAAGTAATTTTAAAGGGAAGCTTATGTCAAATTATAAAAGGATTTTTTTAGACAATCATTATTATTTTTTAACTGTGATTATTAACAATCGAAAACTGACACTGTTGACAGATTATATTAATGAATTTAAGTTGGCTTTAAAGGCAGTAAAATCTCAGTATGCATTTGATTTACATGCTATTTCAGTAATGCCAGATCATTTTCATATGATTATTATGCCAAATGTTGCCAAGGAGTATCCAACAATCATTGCCTGTATAAAAAGAGATTTTACCAAATCATTAGATAAAGCCACTCGAATAAAGTTAAAGCAAAATTTATCACTAAGTAAAAGGAATAAAATAGAGAGTGGTGTATGGCAAAGAAGATATTTTGAACATACAATTAGAAACCAAGAAGAACTTAATCACTTTACAGATTATATACATTTTAATCCAGTCAAACATGGATGTGTACAAAAGGCCATAGATTGGCCATATTCTTCATTTGTAAAATTTGTAAGTAATGGATATTATGATGAAAGTTGGTGTGATTTTACAGAAGGCCACGATTACGAATGAATACATTATCACCAAGATTATTTAGTATTCTCGGTGGGTGAAACCCACCCTACAAAGAATAAATGAATCCATAGGGCGGGTTCTACCCACCATTTTATAATATTCATATTTAGGTTTGTTTGTTATTATTCTCGGTGGGTAAAACCCACCCTACAAAATTCTCGCATCAAAAACCCCATTAAATCAGCCATTAAATCAACCATATTAAATTAATTGTAAATAAATGAAGTGATTGACCCATTTTTTACGCTGTAGTAAGTAACAGACAATTATTAATGTTTATTATTTACCGGTGGAAAAGATGTTTACTAAAAAATTTATTTTGAGTCTTGGATTATTATTTATGGTTCACATGTGGGCTCCTGTATCGGAAGCAAATGCTTTTGATAATAGTCGACCTGATAATATCAGCGATAATAAATGGTCAAGTTTAAAATTTGCAATGCAGGAGCAGAAGCTGTTACCAACACTTCTTGGGATTAATGCGGCAGGTGATAATTTTGGTGTTTCAGTGAGTCTATCGGGCTATCGGGCTTTGATAGGAGCCTCTCTAGATGATGATGCAGGAACCAATTCAGGCGCAGCTTATGTTTTTGATTATGATGGCAGTAGTTGGTCATTAAGCCAAAAGCTGGTCGCAAGTGATGGTGCGGCAGATGATCGATTTGGTTTTTCGGTAAGCTTGTCAGGGGATAGAGCTTTGATTGGATCATATCAAGATGAACATACAACATCTCAAAATACATTTGCTAATTCAGGTACGGCTTATATTTTTGATTATGATGCAGAGACAAGTAATTGGTCACAAAGCCAAAAGCTAAATCCAAATGATTTTGGGTCGTTTGATGAGTTTGGTATTGCGGTGAGTCTATCAGGTGATCGAGCCTTGATAGGGGCTTATAAAAATAGGGATGCGGGTTTTGGTACAGGTTCTGCATATATTTTTGATTATAATGGCAGTAGTTGGTCTCAAAGCAAAAAGTTGACAGCAAGTGATGCTGCCAAGGATGATTATTTTGGTTATGCGGTGAGTCTGTCAGGTGATCGGGCATTGATAGGGGCTTATCAAGATGATGATGCGGGTTTAAAACCAGGTTTTGCTTATATTTTTGATTTTAATGGCAGTAGTTGGTCACAAAGCCAAAAGTTGACTGCAGGTGATGGTGCAGCGGAAGATTATTTTGGTTATGCGGTGAGCTTGTCTGGCGATAGGGCTTTGATTGGGGCTTATCGAGATGATGATGCGGGCCCTATTTCAGGTTCTGCATATATTTTTGATTATAATGGTAATTTTTGGTCACAAAGTCAAAAACTGACTGCAGGTGATGATGCTGTGGCTGATTTATTTGGATATTCGGTGAGTCTATCTGGCGATCGGGCTTTGATTGGGGCTTTTCAAGATGATGATACGGGTTCTAATTCAGGTTCTGCTTATATTTTTGCTTATGATGGCAGTAGTTGGTCGCAAAGCCAAAAGCTGACCGCAGGTGACGGTGCAGCGAATGATTCATTTGGTGCTTCGGTGAGTCTGTCTGGCAATAGGACGTTGATTGGAGCCCGTCGTGATGATGATCGTGGCACTAACTCAGGTTCAGCCTATGTGAATAAAATTGAGGATAATTTTGAAGTTTCTGTGAATATTTCTGGCCTAGTTGCTGGAAATTCAATTGAGTTACTCAATAACGGTGGTGACAATCTGTTGGTGGGTATGAATGGTGCAGCTGTTTTCCCAACTGCTTTAATTGATGGTGCTGACTTCAATGTTACGGTAAACCTACAACCTACATCTCCCAATCAAACGTGTACTATTACAGGTGGTAATAGTGGTCAAAACGATGGAACAGGTCAAATAGCCGGTGTTAATTATACTGGCATTAATTTATCGTGCCCATTTGTATATTATGTGGATATGAACGCATCTGCTGGAGGCGATGGATACAGCTGGAATACTGCCTTTGTTAACTTACAAGATGCTTTGGATGTTGCGGTATCAAATCATGAAATATGGGTAGCACAAGGTGTGTATTATCCAGATGTTGGTGGTGGTCAAGTCGATGATGACAGATTGGCAAGTTTCACTTTGATTGATGGCGTATCGATTTACGGTGGATTTGATGGGACAGAAACTCAACTTAATCAACGCGACCCAGAAACAAACATTACTATATTATCAGGTGATATCACCCAAGACGATGCTAATTTAGATGGTAATAATATTTTAGAAGACAGAGCAGATATTAGGGGATTAAACAGTTATCATATTATTAAGGGTATTGATGTTGATACTTCAACAGTCTTTAGCGGATTTACCGTCACAGCAGGACAAGC
>JAESTH010000151.1 GCA_016763695.1 Alcanivoracaceae bacterium | reverse complement strand
TGACTTCATAGCTTTGGTAAAATTGCTTCAAGCCTATGAATAACTAGGCATAAAGCAATGTTTACCCAATCTATTTTGTCATATTTCCCCTAAACTCCATTCTTGTATGGAATATTCGGGTTAGCTTTTTTTTATGCAATAAAACTGTTTGAGCACTGATATCTTTAACGAACACTAATAAACAAGATGAAATATAATGTTATTAAAACCAAATAAACTAAAGCGAGTTTTTTACTGTTTAAAAATAAGCTAACACACCTACTAAATCTAGAGACGCTGAATAATTGAGAAAGAATAATCTAATGCGAAAAACTTGATCTCAAATATAAGTTTTATCAAGCAAGTGAATACACTCAATAACAGGATCTTAATGCAAAGTCTCTTAAGTTGTATTATGATATTAACACATCTGGCTAAAATAACATCATGAAAAACACATGGCTTAAGACCTCAATCAGTGCTGGCATAGTTACTGGTATCATCACCTTTATATTGACCAGCAATTGGAAAATAGCGCTTATCATTACCTCTGCCGTGATATTCCTGGTTGTGGTTAATAACCCAAAGAAGAGATATATGCGGGTAGCTTGGATGGTCATTTCCATGGTTTTTCTGCTTAACAGATTTGCTTTTCAATTTGTGGGACAAATATTTGACATCGCTTTTGAGATAAAAGGCAATATGATAAGTGATGCTGTTAGTATTATTTTACTAATATTGGCTGCACTGGCATTGATTTTGGATTACCTTGAAAGAAACAATAAATTAGATGGTACTTTTTTCAGTATAAACAAAAACTCTGTCAAAAATACATCTGGTACAAATAACCATATTAATCAGCATATCAATCAACATATAAAACAGGGGTCAAAAGATAATGATTGATACCCGTATCAACAAGCTTACAGTTGAAGGCAATAATAACATTGTCTTTCAAAATATTATCGCAATGTTGGGATTCGCTGCGCTATGAGCTTGTCCCAACCTACACATTTTAACAAATCAATGCGCCTCATCCCAATTGTCACCAACGCCCGTATCCACTTTTAAAGGCACATCAAGCGTGACGGCCTTTTCCATGAGCTCTTTAACGACTGCTGTTAACTCATCGAGTTTTTCTTCTTTAACTTCAAACACCAGTTCATCATGCACTTGCATAATCATGCTGATATCTGGGTTACCTTTGATCTCTGCATAAACAGCCAACATGGCTTTTTTAATAATATCTGCAGCGGTGCCCTGCATGGGGGCATTAATGGCAGCGCGTTCGGCACCAGCACGGATGCGACCGTTGCGATTTTTGATTTCTGGGAAGTATAACCTTCTACCAAACAAGGTATCGACATAGGCATTTTCCTTGGCTTCGGCCTTGATAGTTTTCATAAACTCAGCGACTTTGGGGTATTGCTCGAAGTAGCGGTTCATATAATCCTGCGCTTCACCACGTTTAACCCCCAACTGTTTAGCCAAACCAAAAGCCGACATGCCGTACATTAAGCCGAAGTTGATGGCCTTGGCGGCACGCCTTTGTTCACTGCTGACCTCATCAATGGTTACTGCAAAAACCTGTGAGGCAGTACGACTGTGGACGTCCTGGTTTTTAGCAAAAGAATCCAATAAGTTTTCATCCTGCGACAAATGTGCCATGATGCGCAACTCGATTTGCGAATAATCGGCAGCCATGACCTTAAAACCTGGTTCGGCTATAAATGCCTGCCTAATCTTACGGCCTTCGGCAGTGCGTATCGGGATATTTTGTAAATTTGGATTGGAGCTGGATAAGCGACCCGTAGTGGTCACAGCCTGATGGTAGGAAGTGTGGATACGTCCTGTTTTGGCGTTGATTTCCTGTGGTAGTTTGTCGGTATAGGTGGACTTTAGTTTGCTTAGCGAGCGGTTTTCTATGATTATTTTGGGCAGCTCATGCTCTTGCGCTAACTCCTGTAGCACATCTTCCGAAGTCGAGGGTAATCCTGTGGGGGTTTTTTTGATAACGGGTATGCCCTGCTCTTCAAACAGGATTTCCTGTAATTGTTTGGGTGAGTTGAGATTAAATTCTCGCCCTACCAAAGCATAGGCGGCCTGTTTTAATTCTTCAATTTTCAGACCCAATTCCTGGCTTTGGGCATTTAAGATATTTCTGTCAACCAAAACACCTGTCTGTTCTATTTTTGCCAAGACATTAACCAGTGGCATTTCTATTTCTAGATAAACTTTTTGTTGCTGTTTTTGTTTGTTTAATAGCTCACTCAAGGTTAAGTGTAGTTGTAAGGTGATGTCCGCATCTTCGGCAGCGTAATGGCTAGCAACATCTATGGCAACCTGGGCAAAACCGATTTGCTTAACCCCTTTGCCACAAATTTCTTCATACTTGGTGGTTTGAATTTCCAGGTATTTCATTGCCAAGGTATCCATATCATGTCTACCATTGGTATCCAGCACGTAAGACTCCATTAAACTGTCATTGTTTAAGCTTGTGATATCGATACCATAATTGGACAATACGTTCATATCGTATTTAAAATGTTGGCCAATCAACTCAATCTCAGGGTTGTTTATCACTGGGATGACCAGGTCCAAAACTGTTTGCAGGTCTAATTGTGTGTCTATGATTTTATGGTCATCAATCAGACTTTCTTCAATATGGGCAATAGGTATATAGGCAGCATCACCCGCCTCATAGGCAAAGGACATGCCAACTATATCAGCACTCATCGAGTCAATTGAGGTGGTTTCCAAATCGAAAGCGACAATTTTGGCTTTTTCTATTTTTGCTAACCATTGTTTTAGTGTGTTCAAATCTTGGATACAAGTATAGTCAATCTTTTCTTTTTTGACTTCTGGACTGGCTGTTGTCTTATTAGAACTGGCAGAAAACATATCTCCCTGCACACTGCGATGCAATGATTTAATGCCACAATCAATGGAAAGTTGATTGAGTGCTTCTATATCTTCACCGTTAATTTTCAGCTCTTCAACTGCACATTCAAGCTCTAGCTCTGTATCGATGGTGACCAGTTGTTTAGATAATGGAATTTGCCCTAAAGCTTCACGCAGGTATTCACCTACTTTGCCTTTGACATTATCGGCATTGGCAATGATATTATCTAAGGTGCTGTGTTGTGCCAACCATTTAACCGCAGTTTTGGGGCCAACTTTATTAACCCCAGGGATATTGTCCGAGGTATCACCAATTAGAGTAAGGTAATCGATGATTTGACTGGGTTCAACTCCAAATTTTTCCACTACCCCATTATAATCCAGCACAGTATTGCGCATGGTATCGATCAACATCACATCATCATTGACCAGTTGTGCCAGGTCTTTATCGCCTGTAGAGATTACCGTTTTAAAACCAGCCGCTGTTGCCATCACGCCCAGTGTACCCATCACATCATCCGCTTCTACGCCTACTTTTTCTAATATGGGAATCCCCAAGGCTTTGATGATGTCTTTGGTAGGCTTGATTTGTGCTCGCAGGTCATCAGGCATGGGTGGGCGTGTGGCTTTATATTGATCATACATATCATGTCTAAAGGTTTTACCTGGTGCATCAAACACCACGGCCATATATTCTGGCTGGTATTCATTTAACATACGATTAATCATATTAATAACACCATAAATCATGCCTGTTGGTTCACCTTTGTCATTTTTAAGGCGTTGTAATGCTGGTACGAAATGAGCACGGTATAAGTAAGCGGAGCCATCAACTAAATAAAGGGTTTTTTTAGACATGTGATTTGATTTTATAAAAAAGTCTGATTATTTTAGCATTTAGTTTGCAAAATTAAATCATCATTGAGTAATATGACTTTTTATTTTATTCTTTTTGTATGAAATTCGTATTATTACTGTTATGTATTTTTTTATCGATTAATGTCTGTTCTCAAAGCTATAGAGACTTAAATCTACAACAATTAATCTCAGCTGCTAACAATGACGATGAAGTAGCCATGAGTTTTCTTGCTGAAATTTATGAAAAGGGTCTTAATGTTGAAGCTGATGTCAGTATGGCCAGAAAGTGGTATAAAAAAGCCGCTGAGTTAAATTATCCTCCTGCTCAATATAATTATTCTATTTTACTTAGTAAGGGCAAGCACTCACAGGTAGATTTACCACAAGCCTTTTTTTGGGCAGAAAAATCAGCAAAACAACATTATGCACCAGCGCAGTTTTTATTAGCGATATATTATGCACAGGGCAGTGGTGTAGAAGCAGATAATTTGCTTGCTCAGCAGTGGTACCAAAAGGCTGCCAGTCAAGATCATGCCGCGGCACAATATAATCTCGGCATCATGTTGTTAAAAGAATCTACCAGCAAGGAAAGTATTGCCCAGGGTAGATCGTGGATAAAAAAAGCAGCTAACCAAAACTATGCAGCGGCAATAAATGTACAGAAAATATTAGACGGTCACAACTAATTTTCGGTTTTTAATTGGCCTTTTAATGCATGTTATGTAAATATAATTACAAAAAACTGGATTCGCCTTCATGCTTTTGCTATGATTCTCGTCATGGACAGCAATAAAATTTCACAAATGAATACAGAAAATAAACTTGATCACATTCTTGGTTATCTTGCTCGTAGAATTTTCAAACCTTTGACCACACTTTTTTTAAGAAATGCTATTCCTTACAAAATTGCGTCAGACTGGTTGAAACAATCCTATGTCGAGGTGGCCCAAAACAATAAAGAGTTCACTTTAAATGGCAAAAAACAAACCAAATCACGTATAGCTGTGATAACAGGTATAACACGAGTAGTGGTGGATAAACTTATAAAAAATCAAAATCCAAACAGCATTTTCGATCAAAACTGGAATCGCGCCTCACGCGTTTTAAGTGGCTGGAAAAATGATGTTGATTTTATCGATAAAGATGGAGAACCCAAGGTTATTGCTATCAAAGGTGAAAATTCATTTGAAACACTGGTAGAAAACTACAGTGGCGGCACCACTCTGCGTTCTGTTCTCGATGATTTAATCAGTATTGGTTCGGTAGAAAAGGTAGAAAACAAGTTGAGAGTAGTCAGAAAGGAATACATATATCAAGCGAATAAGGACAAACTTGCCTCGTTAGAAAATGTCGGCATGAGTGCTGGCGACTTGCTTAATACCCTGGTATTCAACGATAAAATAGATGAGATTGAGAGCAGAAGAATACAACGGATTATTATTCAAAGAGATGTACCTGAATCTATGGCTCCTGAACTTGAAAAATATATTAAATCCCACGTTTCTGACTTTCTCTATGAATTGGATAAAGACCTAAGCAAAAAAATAAATACATATGAAGAAAAAAATGATTCTAAACTTATTAATAGACTGGGCATAGGAGTATATTACTATGAAGACTAACACCATTTATAATTTCTTACCACTGCTGTTTATTTCACTAATGGCAACTGGCAAAGATCCAGTAGACACTAAAGAAATAGTTGGTAGTGGTATTTTTTCAACCACTATTAACGATATACGTAATTACACCATTAATCAGGATACTTTGATTTTTCTGGATAAAACTGCAATTGATCAAAGTTTATATGAAATTGTTGGATCTGGTTATAAATCAAGATTTAGATTGTTAGATGATGTCAATGCTAATTCAACAGTAGGTACCCTTGAGTCTATTACACTTATTACCGATATTAAAGGCATAGTGACCACCCTCAACCCTTTAACAATCATGAATCAAAGTATTTTATCCACGGCTGATACGGTATTAGTCAATTTAAACGCTGTGGCAGATTTGCTGGTTGGGGATTCAATCGAGGTCAGCGGTTACATTAATCAGGATAATAGTCTACAAGTTTCAAGAATTGAGAAAAAAGCGGCCCTAAGTTCATGGAAGTTAAGAGGTTATGTTACCACTATTACGGGTTCTAGCAGTTTTAATATGGCTGATTTAAATATCTTATCAAATGGATTAACGCCAATTTGTCCTAATAGTAATATAGTTGTTGGTGACTTTTTAGAGATTGAGGCTGCTGTGGATGGCTCTTTTACTGCTGGGCAACCACTGTCCACATTAACAGCTTTGGAATGCCAGTCCCCCGATGTTGATCAAACTCCTGAGGGAATTGTTCCTGCGGTTATTGAAGGCTTTGTCAGTCAGGTTTTTGATCCTCCTACACCACTTGTTTTTATGCTTAATGATATAAGAATAGAAACAGATAGCCAAACTATTTTTGATAATGGTGAAACCGATCATATAGATCTAGGCGTTAACATTGAGGCACAGGGCTTGCTAGATTCTGACACTGGGACAATGGTTGCCTCAAAGATTAGATTTTTACAACACCGAGTTAAAATCAAAGCTCCTTTAACAAATATAGACATTGTTTTGGGTCAAAGTATTACCATTTTAGGTAATCTGTTTTTAGCAACACCACAAACAATAGACGATGATTTCATCCTTGCTAGTGGTTTAATATCTGATCGACAGGTAGAAATCAGAGGCTTTATTGACTCATCTGGTCAGGGTTATCTTTTAAAGGTCAGGGACAGGGGCAGTGTTGATTTTTCTGATGTTTCTATAAGAGGGGATGTCTCAATTTTAAATAACCCTTTTATTACTGTACTGAATACAGTTATTGATGCATCAAATAGTCTTATTGAAGATGAAGAGGGTCAGGCCATCACTTTGGCTGAATTGTTTGCTGTTTTAGAAGTTGGTTCACAAATAGAAATTGAAGATGCTTTTTATGATCACATAAACAGCATTTTATCGGGTGGAACCATACAAATAGATGAAATAGAAACGGAAGATACCCCTGATTCAGCAGCAGGTATTGTAAACACAAAAGAGATCGTTGGTTCGGGTATTTTTTCTGCTGGTAAAGGCATAGCTACAATTACTCGCACAACCGATATTATATTTAGTTCAGACTTTGAGTGATCAATAAAATGGATCGCAATTTTTGGGTTGAATGCTAAATCTTTTGTATGTCCACTGATATTGCTCAGGAGCCTTATCTACAATTGCCTGGATTTTTTTATTCATATAAGTGACAGACGTTTCTAAATCTGCGTAAATAGGGTCTTCACTTTTTTCGAAATACACCTCGAAACCATTGTCGCTACGTAACGCATAGGCGAAAAAAACAGGCACTTTGGTTTTGATGGCCAGTTTTGAAAAAAGGCTCATGGTATAAGTTGGGATATTATAAAAAGGTGCAAAAACACCCTGCCCCTGTTTTGGACGCTGATCAGGCAATATGCCGACAAAACCATTTTGTTTGAGATGAATCATTATCTTTCTTACACCTTTTAGATTGGCTTCAATTTGTAATGCATTGGATTTACCACGGAAAGCCACCAGTTTTTTCTCTATTCTTTTATCTGTCGGTGCTTTATATAAAAAGGCAAACTTATCAAACTGTGCCAGTAGCAAATTTAAGACTTCCCAATTACCCATGTGGGGAACAGCAAGTAACAAACCATTGCCAGCCTGTAGTGCTTCTCTAAAATCATCGATACCTGAAACATTATTAATGAAGTGCTCAATATTGGTCTCTTTATCCCATATCTTGCCCAGTTCCAGCATATTCATCAATGTCGCATTGATACTGTCCTTTGCCAGCTGCTGCTGCTGCTCAGTTGATAAATGAGGATAACACTTTTCTATATTAGTCAGAGTCACATGCTTGTTCTTTTTTGATAACATCCATGAAAGGCGGCCTAAAAATCGGGCGATAGAGCGACTTGTTTTTAAAGATAATCTTTTACTTAATTTTAAAATAGTGATAAAAATGAATACTTTCAATCTGATTAGGCTGTTTGAATTATGTTAATAGTAATATTAAAGATCTTTTTTTGATAGGCGTTTGCTATTTTAAATAAAAAAAACCGCCAGATAAATAACCTGGCGGTTAAACAATCGGTCATCCTGACCCTATCCTTATACCCCGAATCAAATCCATTAGCTAAATAATTACCATCCTACGTTATTACCTGATGCCATATTCCCAAATACCTTTTCTCTCCATGTCCATTTATAACCTTGGGAGACATAACTAGCTAAATCCTTTAACTTGTTTCCATGAGTTCTATTATGCCTATTTTAAAATAAATTAATATAGGAAAACGTCGCTACGTTTGTAGGAAATTTCCTACACGCTGTAGGAAAACCCTAATTACTAATGACATTAACCACACAAATCTCCCACTTATCTGATAAATTTCTTCATAAAATTATAGATTAATCCCAACACAGAAGCATAATTGTAAATAGAGCTTGGGGTATAATGCTGTCATGAAAGCATTAATCCAAAGAGTACAGCAAGCACAAGTACAGGTAAATAATAAAACTGTAGGAAAAATTCAACAAGGCATATTGGCTTTTATTGGTGTTGAAAAAAATGATGATGAAGAAAGTACTCGTAAGTTGTTGAAAAAAATAGTGAGCTTTAGAATTTTTTCAGATAGTAACGGCAAAATGAATTTATCATTAGATGACATTAAGGGAGAGCTATTGCTGGTTTCACAATTTACCCTGGTTGCCGACACCCAAAAAGGTTTACGTCCGAGCTTTTCTCAGGCAGCGGACCCAACATTAAGCAAAGATTTATATCATTATATGATTAAACAGGCACAAACCACCTCACTAAGAATACAAACAGGGGTTTTCGCAGCAGATATGCAAGTATCATTAATCAATGATGGTCCCGTTACCTTCAATTTACACAGTTAACAATCAATGAAAAAAACCTACACGATTGCCACAGGCAATTTTGAGTCCACCAAGGTCGCAGCAGAAATCCTGGATAATGGTGGTAATGCCTATGATGCAATATTGGCGGCATTATTTATGTCTTTTGTTTGTGAACCGTTGTTATCTTCCCCTGGTGGTGGAGGTTACTTATTGGCTCACCCCAATAATGGTAATGCTCACATTTTTGACTTCTTTGCGCAAACGCCACATATTAAAGACATTGAGGTAAAAGATTTTTATCCCATTCATGGTGATTTTGGAGCGACTCAACAGGAGTTTCATATTGGCATGGCATCATCGGCAATCCCTGGTGTGCCAGCAGGTATTTTCGCTATACATGATCATTATGGAACCATACCTTTGATGGAGATTGCCAGTGCTGCGATTAATAAGGCCAAATCAGGGGTGTTAGTGGATGATCATTATGCGGAGGTTGTTAAGATATTAACCCCCATATTACAATCATCCGATACTGCAACAAAAATGTTCTCAAATGATAACCGTGACTTTTTAATATCTGGAGATATAAAAACCAATCTAAAACTGGCTGACTTTTTAGATACCTTTGCAAGCCATAAAAAAGACTGGTTTTATCGTGAAATGCCGGCTCAAAATATAGTGGCTGATATGACACAATTTAATGGCTTGTTGCGACAAAATGATTTTGAAAACTATCAGGTAATCCTGCGTGACCCATTGTTAGCCAATATCAATAATTGGCAAGTACTCACCAATGCACAGCCAACAACAGGTGGCTTTTTGATCACAGAGCAGCTGAAGCATGCATTTAAAAATAACACGAAAGATTTAAATAATAAATTGATTGAAGCCATGATTCATGCTGATAATCTCAAAAAACAACAGGATTTTCACAGTTCAAAAGGCACAACCCACATGAGTGTGATTGATACAGAAGGAAATGTAGCCAGCATGACTGTCTCAAACGGTGAGGGCTGTGGTTATGTGGTTCCTGATTGTGGTTTTATGCTCAATAATTTTTTGGGCGAAGAAGATATCAATACCAATGGCTTTTTTAATTTTCAGGAAAATACCAGAATGATTTCCATGATGTCTCCCACTATTTTAGAAAATAATGGCAATAGAATCGCCTTGGGTACAGGTGGTTCAAATCGTATAAAAACAGCCTTATTTCAAGTGATCTGGCAAATTATTGCAGAAAATAAAACCATGGATCAAGCCATCAACCATCCTCGATTTCATTTTGAAAATGGCATGTTAGATATTGAAAAAGGTTTTGATGATCAAAGTATTGACCTCTTAAAACAGCAGTATGAAAAAATAAACCTATGGCAACACAGAAGCCTCTATTTTGGTGGCATTAACGCAGTTCAGCATGGCAGCACCAATTTGGCAATTGGTGACAGCAGAAGAAATGGTGTTGGTTTGGTTAAAAATATAGGTTAATGATTTTTTATCAGTACATTTGAACTTTCCAATAAAAATGTTGATTCTTGAAAATGACAAAGGCTCCCTTGAGAGCCTTGAACTCAGCACTAGCAGATTTGTCATCACCTTCGCCGTGCTGGCTACACTGGGCGGACCTTTGTGTAGTCTCGAATGCCTGATGTAAAACAGAGCAGGAACATGCTAAATATACCACGTTTAGTCAAAAAAATCCACAAAAATAATTTTAAAGTGATTTTGAAAGTATTATATATACTGGCCTAGTTCGCCTAAATTAATTCCATGTAGTGTACAGCGATATATTTCTTTCATTTGCTCTCTTCCAAACCTTTGATTAAAATAAATTCGTTTTCCTGTTTTATGATCTTTTTTCCCTAGCATAATTCGGTTTAATCTATGAAAACCAATTGTATAAATCATATCACCTTTAACCCAGGTATCATTTTCCTGAAACCTCCCTAATTGGGGCATAGATTTCTTAGAAATTTTATAATGAAACGGCATCTTTTTTACTGGCTTTTTAGTACTTAAAGCCAACACTGTAACTAATTTTTCACGTCCAGTTATAGCTGGTGTAATAACAACTACAGGTCTATTTTTAACCATTTCGGGTTCTTTGAACCCTTGCGAAAAATCGCATAACAAAATTTGACCAATTCGTGGATGAAATGTAATTGCCATATAAAGTAAATCCTAATAATTTAAACAAGGTATAGTCTAGCATACACAATAATTTCTGAGAAACAAAATATTTTGTTTGTTGACCCTACAATATTTCATCGCTCATAATTATTTTCAATATTACTTCTTGAATCAGACAATATATTTAAAAAATTCCACCTTTTCATCAAGCTAAACTCAACATCTCATCAATAGCTATTTCAATATCTTTTTTATTGGTCCGCCAATTGACCAAAGCTGCTCTTATGGCAGTATCTCCATTGAAAACTGTGGCTGTCATAAATACTTTAGCTCTTTTATTTAATCGCTCTAAAAACTCATTTGTACTTTTGCTGGTATCGGACAGGCGAAAACAGACTGTATTTAAGTGCACAGGAGCCAACAACTCAAAGTGTTCATTGCTATTGATAAACTCAGCCAGCAATTGTGTCATTGCAACACAGTTTTCTACTATATCTCTATAGCCCTGTTTGCCATAGGCTTTTAAGGTAAACCAGGCAGGTAATGCTTTTAATCTGCGAGAATTCTCTGGCAAAAAATTTAAATAATTAAAATCATCCATCGGGTCACCCAAATAAGGTGCATTTGAGTTTTGGAAGGTTTCTATCTGTAGTGTTTTATGTCTGTCCTTAATGAAGTAAATAGCACTTTCATAGGGAACATTTAACCACTTGTGGCAATCAACTGTTATGCTATCTGCTGATTCCCAATCCTTTAGCAGATGTTTGTATTGTGGCGAACAGGCAGCAAAACCACCAAATGCCGCATCTATATGCCACCAAAAGTTGTGATCTTGTTTTAGAATAGCTATTTCTTCAAAGTTATCAAAGTCAACGGTGTTAACAGTGCCAGCACTAGAAATCAACATAAACGGCTGATTATTAAGGCGCTTTATTTGCTGTTTCAAATCATCTATATCAATCGCTTCTCGATTGCCTTTTATGGTTTTGACTTTGATAATATTATTGCTGCCTATACCCAACATTGATAAGGATTTTATTGCAGATGAATGCGGAGTGGCGCTCAAGATTTTTAAATTTTCACAAACGCCCTGCTTGGCTATATCTTTGCCCAACTGTTTTCCTAACCATTGTCTACCGACTGCCAAACAGGTATAATTTGACATGGTTGCTCCCGTAACAAAGCCCCCTAAAAAACTATCTGGCAAGTTAAATAAGTCCAATAACAGCTGAATAGTTTCTATCTCAATGAGAGCAGAGATATCGCCCTGTCCCTTGATGGACTGAGTATTTTGGTCATATACTGTTGCCAACCAGTCACCGGCAATAGCCGCAGGGGTCGCACCACCTGTGACAAATCCCCAATATCTTGGGCCAGATGAAGCAACAATAATATCACTAAACTTTTCAACAAAGTGTTTCAAGGTTGTTTGTGCACCCAATCCCTGAGATGCCAGTGTACTAGTGATTTCCACCTCGTGATTGGTAGATGTGGCTCTATCATCAAGGCTTTGGATAAAATCAGTAGCCAGCTTATTGACTGATTTCAATAAATATTCTATTTCATTTTTATCTTCTTTTAATATCTTATTCATTTGAGAAGTGTTGTTTGGGGTATAATATTGGCAATTTAACATTATAAGTTATTATGAGTGAAAGTGAAGTAGATAACAGCCAAAAGCAAGTCATTGAATCAGAAATCATTGCGGCTGAGATTGATAAGAACCCACCATCTGAAGCAGAAGATACTAACACACAACACAAAGTTGAACCTGTCGTTGTTAAGAAAGGTTCTTTTTTTACCTTTATAACTTTTTTATTGTCGATTTCCGCTTTGGCAGTCAGTGGCTATTTATTTTACTTACAACAGTACACAAAACCAGCTGAAAATAATACCCAGCCATGGCAAAAACCCTTAGCTGCCATTGATAACAAATTAACCCAACAGTTAGTAGGATTTTCCCAACAATTGACCAGCATAAAACTCAGTAACGAACAGTTAATACTGCAGCTCGAATCTTTACAGAAAAAAGCACAGACACCGGTGTCTTCGGTTAAAAAATTTGATGATACATCAATCAAACAACAAATTTTATCGATAGAAACTCAACTGCATACACAAAACAGTCGATTGAGTGAGCTACAAAATAATTTAAGTACAACCAACCAGCATCAGAAACAATCAATACAACAGCTTATGGAAAATATTCAGTCAAACCAGACAACCCCAACAGATATAAACCCACAGGAAAAACAAAATAACTACTCATATGCCATGGCAGAGTCATTATTGCAAGCTGCACATATACAATTAAATGTTAACGGGAATATAGTAAAAACTCAGGACTTGTTGAATAAGGCTCAAGAGCAATTACAGCAGTTATCGACTAAAGAATATGCCAATCTAGCCAATGAATTACAAACAGTTTCTTCTGCTTTAAGTCATCGTGGCTCGATCGATACTGTGCAGCTGAACAAACAAATTGATGAAACATCTGTAGCAACCGCACAACTGAAATTTTCACAAGACACGGCTACAATTAATAACAAGCAGGAAAGCTCCTGGTATGATAAATTAATCACCATCAGGAAGATTGATAATAACCAGCAATCCATGTTAAGCAAGGATGAGCAAAGTACCATATTACAAACCTTTAAAAGTCATTACCACATGTTAAAAATTGCATTGATGAGCAACAACCAGACCTTGTGGTTGGATGAAATCGCTCAAATAGAGAATTTATTACAATTACATTTTACAGAAAATTCGAAAAATATCATGCTTCAACTTGCAACACTTAAAGCCATAGATATCAACCCTGTTTTTCCTGATTTATCAACATATTTACAAAAACTTAAAAGCATTAATACTGAAAATAACGAGAGTCATTAAGTGATGAAAAAGTTAATTACAATATTAATAGTTATTGCACTGACTCTGATTGCAGCATTAGTAACTCCATGGTTGATGGAAGACCCAGGGTATTTTTATCTACGTTTTGCTGGTTATGAAATTGAGATGCGCTTTATCGTTGCCTTCGGCCTGTTGATCCTTTTTATCTTTTTGTTTTGGCTGACAGTCTTTTTTATACGTATGCCAAAAAATATTTCAAAAAACTTTTCTTCTAACCGTTCACGAAAATCGTTTGCCAAAGGACTACTGGCTTTATCAGAAGGTAAATGGAAACTAGCCGAGAAGCAATTACTTATTTCCACTAAAAACAGCCCAACACCAGAATTGGGTTATATGGCAGCAGCACGAGCAGCCATTGCCCAAAATAAGATTGAACAAGCTTTTATGCACTTGGATGAAGCAGAAAATAACACCGATAACCCACTTACCGTTGATCTTACTCGATGTGAATTGTGGGTCAAAACTGCAGAATATAGCAAAGCCATCAATTTACTAAATCGCATTCTGCAAAGCTATCCAAACAACCCAAGAGCTTTGCATATCATGGTTCAGGCCAGCCAAAATGCACAACAGTGGCAACAATTACGAGAGATATTACCCAAAGTAGAAAAACTAAAAATAATGACTCAAGACAAAATCCAGCGGCTCATACAGCATTCCATACTACAGCAATTAAGTTTTGCTAAAACAGAAGAACATTTACAAGCCAGCTGGAACAGTTTAAACAAAACCCAGAAGTTAGAATACGATTACATTCATGCTTATGCGCAAACGGGTCTGAAACTTGCTATGTTTGAGCAAGTTGCAAAGCTAACCGAAAACAGCCTTAATAAAAACTTTTCTAAAGAACTTTTGGAGATCTGGAGTCAATTAAATATCGATAACAACCAGAGGATTAAGACCGCAGAAAAATGGTTGGAAAAAAACTCCGACAGTGCAGAGCTTTTGCAAATTTTGGGTCAACTGTGTTTACAAAACAAACTCTGGGGCAAGGCTCATAACTATTTACAAAAAAGTGTAGAAATCAACCCAAATTCCAAGACATTTAAACTACTTGCCCAATATTTTGATGCCGTTGATGAACCTGAAAATGCCCTCAAAGCTTATCGACAGGCTGAAAATACCAATACCCAATTGATATTAATTGATGATACTGAGGCCACTAAAGATTAGCCTCATTGTTATTTAACAAATTACCCAAATATGCTATGATAAGCTTAAACAATAAGCTTATCTCACCATGAAAATATTTTTTGCTCCAGACTATCCAAATAAGGAATTTTACAGTTTAACTCACATCATTAATCTACTGGGTTATGAGGTTACTCTGGACTCACAAGAACAATTTGATTGTGCTTTTTTATGGCAAGATAGCACTCGTCTGCGATGTCCTGATATTTTACTAAAAATTAATAATACCAAACCCGTAATAAATATAGGTTGTACTGACATCAGTAAAATAACGGTTGATAAAATATGTCTACGAGTATTTGGCTATAGTAATTTTCTTGATCCCACCACACACACAGGAGTATGTGTTGAAAAACCTGATAATAACGGTGTTAAAGGAGGAAAAGTGATTTCCTGCCCAATTTCCCAAACTAAAACAGATTGTATTTATCAACACTTAATTGACTCAACCATAGATGGCTATCAACAAGAATATCGAGTGCCTATCATCTTGGGAGAACTGCCAATAGTGAGTTTAGTTAAGCAATTACCTGCAACAGATTCACTGGATTTCCGAACACAATTGCCACCCATTCCGATGGAGGTTGCTCAAGTATTCAGCAAGTCTGAACAACTACAGATTATAGATTTTTGTCAGCAAATTAAACTGGATTTTGGAGAGCTGGATATAGTCCGATGTCGCCATAGTCAACGCTTGTATATCTTAGATGCAAATAAAACCTCAGGTGGTTATGGCATGCTCAATTATTTTCATTGGCAGCGCGCTGAGAAAGCAAGAGTATTGAATGCACTGGCTAATACATTTGATCACCAATTAACTAAATTGATTTAACCGGGAGTTAACCATGAAACCACACTATTGTCTTGCCACTGTCACCAGCGAAACATTTGTAACTGGCACCGAGGTGCTGTTATACAGTTTTTTAAAATGCAATCCCTGGTTCGATGGGGATATCGTTATTATCATTGATACTTTATCCAAACAGGCAAAAGCGCGATTGAGTGACCTTTATCCTGTTATTTTTAAAACCCGTGGAGCCGTAGTTGAACAGAAAATTGTCTTATTACGTCAAAAAGTCCCCGAGTTAAGAGCTGATTTACACTTGCGATTATTGTCATTGGAAGTATTTTTACTATCTGGTTATCACAAGGTGGTGTTTCTTGATAGTGATGGTTTGTGTACAGGTAACCTACTAGAAATGTTTGAACACCCAAGCCAACTAGCCGCAGCCAATGATGGTTTTGGTTATGAAGATTTAATTGATCCCATGTTAGAAAAACTGGGCAAAAAAACAATCAGTACTAAAGACCGTTATGGTAAAAAAATACTTGAAAATACCTTTAACTCTGGTTCCATGGCGATTGCTGCTGAACTATTATCGGAAAAAACCTATTTGGCAGTGACTGAGCTGTTGGGTGATTTTCAGATTTGGAATGATTTTGGGGTCAAAGGCTTTACCGATCAAATGTTATTAAATATCCACTTTAGTCAGCAAACCACCAGATTAGATGGTCGTTATAACTTTATGCCATATATGGAATCCTATATAAAATGTGTTGATGGTATCAGCCTGATTGATGCCAAGTTTGTCCATTTTGCAGGAAGAATCAAACCCTGGTTTAAATTTGACTGGCAGCAACTATTAGTTTACGCACCACAGTATATCAAGTACTTACAATTATGGCTGGATGTGTGGCAAGAGTTACGCTCTAAAGATAAGCCCGAGTTACTTGCTGAAAAAATCCAGTCCCAGTTTGATTGGATGGAAGGGGGAAATGATGCGAAAATCACTCAGCTTGGAGTGTATGAATAAGATGATCCTCAATTTTGAGAATCATCTTATTTGAGAGACCATAAGTCTTGGCACTGTTAGGGCTTGAGGTTAATTGCCTGTTTGTACTTCAACTACTATACAATTCTGACTATTATCTTGTTCAGCTACTGAAGCACAAACAAGTTGATAAAACGCTTCATTGGAGTCGCATTGCTGGATGGTGTGCAGAGCCTTCCTGTTCACCTACAAGGGTCAGTAAACTGGCTGTGGTTATTTGGATTAGTTCCTGAACCCTGTTCTTCTCCTGCAAAAACCAGAGAACTGACTGTTAACAATAGTAATATTATTTTATTCATTATTTTTATCTCAATTATTTATTTGTACTTCAACAACAATGCAATTTTGACTGCTATCTTGGTCGTCTTCTGGAGCACAGACAAGTTGATAAACAGTTTCATTGGATGTGGTACTGCTAGAGGGTGTACCTCCTGTACCTTCTCCTTCTCCTGCCATTACCAGTGAACTAGTAATCAGTAGTAATAATATTATTTTATTCATTATTTTCACCTTCTTGTTTTTCATCAAATTCAAATATCGAAATACCACATTCAGGGTAGTGGCCATTTGGAACATCAGCTTCAAATTCATCAATCATTTTCATATAACCTTTCATTGATTTTACAGAATGTGCATACATTTTTGCATGAAAAACGGCTCTATCACTGGGGGGGGATTTTGGTTGATTTATAACTATACTGATATCTTTTTGCTTTACCTTTGGCATCTCTATTATAAATAACTGTGTTAACAAATCTATTAAGTATTAACCCTGTTTGATTAATAACACGTTCTTCGCTTTTATCAATTTCAAATATATTGGATAGTATAACCAAATTATCATCTCTTTTTTCTACAGAGCCTGACTTGATTAGTGATTCCATAACACTGGAAACTGAATGTTTACCTTTTAAATGTTTCATCGCAATGCTGTAAAAAGAATTATCTCCTTTACCATTAATAGGAATAAGATTGTCCTTATCTCGATAACGCCATAAGTCACTTAAGATAATAGATTCCTTATCCATCACACGAACAGGGCAATCACTATCCAAGGCATCATCTATTTGCCCACGTAACAACCCTGTCATATGCGACAACTCTGCAATATTTTTCTTAGGGAATAGCTTGCGTGCCGAATGCGCCAATGAAAAGCGCAGGTCTTTAGCAAAACCTTTTTGCTCAATGGGAAATTCAATAATAAGTCTACTAATGGCTCTATAACCTGCTGCAAAAACCTTACTAAAGTTAATTTTACTCATGTGGGATACCTGCTTGCTGAAATTTATGCGAGCAATGGTAATATGGAATACGCATCGGTACAATAAATTCCACAATAATAAATACAAATAAATCTATACGAAATTGTACACAAAAAAGAGGAGAATAACACGATGAAAAATAAAATAAACCAACAAAAACTCAAAAAACAGGTATTTATACTCCCCACCCTGTTTTCCGCAGGTTTCTCTCCTTTATCCTGTGTTTTTATTAGTGCCGATCACGGATAATCAGTTGGGATCGGCTTTGCCAGTGCCGTCAAACTGGCTTTTTTGTTTGCTTGGCGAAGCCAGCAAACCCGTCTGCTTGAAAGAAAGCAGAATCACCCTTGATGAAAGGGGAAGACAATCCGAATGGCAAGGGCGTAACAGGCTAACTGTTGGGTCTGAAGGAAGCCATAGGAAGTTAGAGGTACACAATGCAAATGAACCAGATTCGGCTGTTTTGGAGGGTAAGCGTGCAAAATAGCGCAAAGCCCAATACTTTCATCCAACCAAAGCAGTGATTGAGGGTGGAATTTCTAACAGGGACTGGTGTAGTGGCCAAGGGGATTAATTTAAATCTGTCTCTTAAAATTCTGATTAAAGGATGTCAGTAAGTACATGACAGTACATATAAGTTACACAAAATAAAGAGGAAATAAGTAGGTCTCATTAGCATGTTGCTAATGATTAATAACAGTTTGATGGGTAAGTTTGATAGCTTGGTTTTTAAATAAATTGATAAATAACAATGATGTTATTGTCAATAATTAGATGAACTAAAGGTATAATCAGGCAGTCTCATCAGTTGTAAACACTAAAACAAAACGAGAATTATTTTATGAAAAAATTAATTTTATTTAGCCTGATACTGTCTTTTAGTATTGTGGCGCAAGAAAAAGAAGATAAATACATCACCTTTAAACCAGTAACATGGGACGAATTACAGTTATACCAACTTGACAGTATGCTCAGTACAGAAGAGTTGAATTTATCACAAACTTGCCCGAGAACATTGAAAAAATTAAAGGAATCACATACTAAGTTGAATTCTGGTATGCAGAATATCCTTTTTACGCACTATTTTTGGACAGAGTATATTGATCTAAATGAAAAAAAATGTCTTGTCAAACATGATCGAATTAATTCAATTAACCAGAAAAATAACGAGATAGTCAATCCTAATACTTATGAATTATTGAATGTCAATCAAGCTAGAGTTCTGTTGAGTGCTTCTCGTGGAATAGGATTTAATGAAAAAGGTTATGATCAAAAAATTATAGATGTAAACAGGCATAACCAAAAATTAAATGAAAGAGGGTATGAAAAATATGGTGGCAAGATTGGCCTAATAAATTACATGGAGAAAAACAAACCAGCTTATAAAGTTGATAAAAATTTGTTAGAAAGTTTAACCACTATTGAAGATGGAACAGTGACAACAACAAAAATACCACTAGTTGAATTATTTGAGATGAGGTATTCTGTTACACAAAAACTAGAATTAATAGAATTAACTAAAAAATACAATAAAAAAAAAACAATGTAAACCCTTTAAATATACCTAGATCAGCTATTCAGGGTGTTCCTGAGAATCAAATTATTGATTCTAATAATAAGCCAGTACGCCCATATGGAACGGTTGGGAGAAATGTCAATTTCTTCCAGAACGTAAGTATACAAGGGTCTGATCTTCTTCATACACCCTTTGTCACTTTAACTGCTGCCCATATTATGTTTCATAATGGAGAGCATGCGCCTAATTCTATTTCTTTAACTGGAGCAGTTCCATCTGGAACAGGTGCTTATATTCCACATAATGGTATATTTGATTCTACAGATTCAAAGTTTTCATCTGATTATCACTCCGATATTGATTACGGAGATGATTATGGTGTTTTAAGAAGTGACCTACCATACTTTTTTAATTTTTATTCAGATATCAGAATTGAATATGCTTATCCTAGAACGGTAAATGTGGTCGGGTATCCGTCTAACTTCATAGGTATGCAAAAAGGAACTGTTTCAGGTTCTATTGACCCTTTTTTTCCATGCGTTGGTCGAAACAGAACAGTCAATTATGAATTTAATTTAGGTCAAGCAGTGGGAGGTATGAGTGGAGGTCCAATATTTAATGCGGATAATACTTTTTCAATTGGTATACATAATAACTCATCCTGTATTTTAAATGGAAAAGTTCAATCAGGAGGAGTACCGTTTGATGATGATAATACAGTTAAAATTTCTAACTGGTTATGGTCTCCAACAGGAAGAATTCATATCCAGTACCCAGTGCCCAATATAGATATCAATCTGGTTGCGATCCAAAGTTTTGATGCCAACTTTTCTCCTTTTAATCAAATGAATATTCACGGTGAAATAGAAGAAAAAAATGGAAACTTTAATCCCAGTATTCGTTGGGAGTCCAGTATTAACGGTGTGATAGGTACAGGCGGTGAAGTTTCGGCCGATGTGTTGAAGTCTAAACTAACATCGGGTAACCATAGAATCACAGCGATTATTGATTCAAACAGTGAAAGCGGTGAGAAGAACGTTAATATCAACGTCATCCGTCCCATAGGCCAATTTACCTCGCCCAATCGCTGCATCACCAATATAGCCAATCCAACTACCTGTTCATTCAATCTAAGCTGGAGTGTAACAGATACACCCGAGGTATCAGTGGTACTGAATGAAACCCTCAATAGTGATTTTGCCACGGGCAATG